>JAKSRN010000200.1 GCA_024403585.1 Lachnospiraceae bacterium
ATGAGATTCTCATCCTTATCAAGGTCACTGACTGAAATCGCTATCATCGGCTTTGCAGTATTTGCTGCGGATACGATGTACTTATAATCACGTCTCTTCTGCACAAACTTCAGATATGTCTGGGCACCCATGAGCATATACACCAGCGGTAACAGCTGACCATCCACTTCCTTAAGAAGCTCCTTCGGTCCAGCCTGTATGGAAGCCTTCGGAACACCAGCATCCTCTAATGCCTTTTCTACTCTGGCAACCTCATCCATAGCATCCTGAAGCTGCAGATCCAAGAATTCCTCAACTGCGCCAATTGCCAGCTGCTTATCCTCTCTCCAGCAATCTCCATCAAATCTAAGGAAATCCGTTGCACTGGTGTATTTCAGTTCATCGCCATACTCACGCACAAGAACCTTTGCCTGACCAATGTCTGAATAATCCTCTGGCTTTAAAGTGGCACCTTCGAAATCTGCATTGTATTCATCAGGCGGTACATATCCGTCCTGCGTAACAATGCTCTTCCTGAAAAACTTCACTGCACTGTTCCAGATAGTCTTAAGCTCAGCATCCGGAAGCGGCGGATCACATTTTCTTGCATGCTCCAGAAAAGCTTCATGGGCTTTATCCGTATCGCCATACTTCTTAAGAATGCGTCCTGCAAATCGGCTCATGGTGTTATTGCGGCTTCCTTCTAAAATAGGACCGGTACTCTTCCCGCCCGACATCTCAGAATCGAAATCCTCCTCTTCGATATCAGAAATCTCCACCTCTTCGTCCACCGTCATCCAGCCTTCGTGGAAAATCACCTCATCACATTCAGCCCCGAATATGAATCTTGCTGCATCCAGAGCATTTCCATCAAAGAAGGAATAAGCACTCTGAATTGCTTTCTTCAAATTGGCGTACCTGGAAGCATCCGTTACCTCTGAAATAGGAAAATACATGTGATACCTTGGTCTCGCCGATTTGCCTTCCTTATCTAAAAGATGATGGCGGCTCGGTGCCAGCAAGTACTCCACATTAGGGAACAGCTCTTCCAGCTTTTCAGAAGTAATCCATTCAGCCGGTACTTCTGTGTGGTCATTATCGATATCCATGACAATCACATCTGATCTGATGAAATTCTCAATGCTTCGATAATTCCCTTTGAACTCTGCACAAACATGATCCTTCTTCACCGCTTCCTGCAGCTGCTCCGGCGTGACAACCGTCACCTTATTGGGATAGCTACAGTTCCCGGCTTGACCGACGCAGTTTGCTGTACAAATAGTTACCTGCATATTTCAAACCTCGTTTCTATAAAGTAAGAACTTACAAGTTCTCCTAACTTCCTAAGCGGGTTTGACCTACACTTTTCCGGTCAGACTCAAAAATAATTTTCAAAAAATCAGCCAGAGCAGAATCGCTTCCTTTATAAAGCGAAAAATGCCCTGGCTGTTTTCAAAACTTTTTTCAAAAAATATTCCCTCCGACCGGAAAAACATTTTCCAGATGCGCTTAGGAAGATAGAAAGGCAACAAAGCCATTCGGAAAGTGAGGTGCTGCAGATGCAGACAGAAACGATTGATAAAAGCCAGCAGGCCACACCACAGATTGAAGAAGAGCTCATTGATACTCTTATCGCAATCAGCGTAGTAGCCAAACGACTGGCAGCCAATCTTAGACAACAGAATAAAGAAAACGGAGGAACTGAAAATGAGCAAAATGAGTGAATTATCTCAGGTGCTGGATGAAATGATTGCCTGCGGTGAAGGAATGATCAAAGCCGCAAATGCATTAAAAGACATCTTCTCTTCTACAGAAGAAGCTCCGGCAAAGACTGAGACGAAGACAGCTAAGAAGGCAACCAAGCAGGATGCCACAGTGACTGAAGAAGCTAAACCTGAACCTACTCCTACCTATACGAAGGAAGATGTTCGTGGAGTACTTGCTGCAAAATCAGCTGCAGGCTTTAAAAAGGAAGTCAAAGAGCTTCTGGAGAAATTCGGAGCCCAGCAGTTAAAGCAGATTGATCCTAAGGATTATGCTGCCATTCTTAAGGAAGCTGAGGTGATTGGAAATGCCTAAGCATGCATACCTCTCCGCTTCTGCCAGCCATAGATGGTTAGCCTGCCCGCCCAGTGCAAAGCTTTGTGCCAACATTCTGGATCAGGCTTCTGAATATGCACAGCAGGGAACCGATTGCCATGAGCTTTGTGCCTATCTGGTAGAAAAAGCACTTGGCAGAGAGGTAATCGATCCGACTGAAAATCTCACCTACTACGATGCTGAAATGCAGAACTGCGCTGAAGAATACAGGAACTATGTATTAGAACAGATTGAAGCAGCGAAGGAATTCTGTAAGGATCCGCAGGTCATGATTGAGCAGAGACTGGATTTTTCCCGCTGGGTAGAAAATGGCTTTGGAACCGGTGACTGTGTAATCGTAGCTGATGAAGTATTACAGATTATCGATTACAAGCACGGTCTGGGAGTTCTCGTAAGTGCCGGTGACGATGAACATGGTGGCAACAGTCAGATGATGTGCTACGCCTTGGGTGCTCTGGAAGTATTTGGAGACATCTACGATATCAATCAGATTAAGATGACTATCTTCCAACCAAGACGCGACAATATCAGCACCTACACCATCAGTAAGGATGACCTTCTCAAATGGGCCGATGAAGTTCTGGCACCTACCGCACAGCTTGCATATGTCGGCGAAGGCGAATTCAAAGCCGGTGACCATTGTACCTTCTGTAAGGTAAAGGCAACCTGTCGTAAACGTGCTGAATACAATTTGGAGCTTGCAAAATATGATTTCGAAATGCCTGCCACACTGGATGATACCGAAATCGCAGCCATCCTTGAAAAGGTGGATGAAATGATTTCCTGGGGCAATGACATCAAGGAATATGCACTTCAGCAGGCACAGTCAGGAGTTCATTTTGAAGGCTGGAAAGTCGTAGAAGGAAGATCCAACAGAAAATATACAGATGAAGCCGCTGTTGCTTTTGCAGTAAAGGACGCAGGTTTTGATCCGTATGAAAAGAAGCTTCTTGGCGTAACAGCCATGAGCACACTGCTCGGAAAGAAGAAATTCGAAGAGCTTTTAGGTGGGCTTATCTACAAGCCACCTGGTAAACCCGCATTGGTACCGGAATCTGACAAGAGACCGGCAATGAACACAGCAATAGATGATTTTAAAGAGTAAAGGAGACAACTATTATGTCAAAGATTTCTAATCCTACAAAGGTAATCACAGGAGTAAACACACGTTGGAGCTATGCGAATGTATGGGATGCCAAGAGCATCAATGGAGGTGCACCTAAATACAGCGTTTCCCTCATCATTCCGAAGTCCGACACCGTAACTGTAAACAAGATTAAGGCAGCTATCGAAGCAGCTTACGAGGAAGGCCAGAGCAAGCTCAAGGGTAATGGCAAGACCGTTCCTGCTCTCTCTGTTCTCAAGACACCTCTTCGCGATGGTGATCTGGAGAGACCTGATGATCCTGCTTATGCAAATGCATACTTCATCAATGCCAACAGTGCTACCGCCCCTGGCATCGTAGATGCAGACCGTCAGCCTATCCTTGAAAGATCCGAAGTGTATTCCGGAGTATATGGCAGAGCCAGCATCAATCTCTATGCCTTCAACAGCAATGGTAATAAGGGAATTGCCTGCGGGCTCAACAATCTCCAGAAGATTCGTGACGGTGAACCTCTCGGTGGCAAGTCCCGTGCCGAGGATGATTTCGATACTGAGGAAGATGATGATTTCCTCGACTAATCCTCACAAAGTAACAATGTAAATCAAGCAGGTGGTGGCACTGCTGCCACCTGTGACAATCTTAGAAAGCAGGTGAATTAAATGACAACAGATATGATTAATCAGATTCTTGATGGCATGGCTCGCGGCACACTGATCGGTATCGGTGCAGCCTTTTGGATTATGGGCCTCGCAGCAATATGGAAGTGGTTCCTCGGAGTAATGAAGAGATTTCTTCACTGGATAAATCCTAAGTGGTTCCAGCCTAAGACCGAAGAAACTGATAAGAACTAATACTCAGGCGGCGGTACCCACAAAGTGCCGCTGCCATTTTTGTAAAGGAATGATTTTATGATAAAAGAATTGTCAATCGACTTAGAGACATATAGCGATGTTGATATCTCCAAATGTGGAGCATACAAGTACGCTG
>JAKSRN010000201.1 GCA_024403585.1 Lachnospiraceae bacterium
GGACCGTTGTTGGATCGTCCGCCGCCGAAACCGCCAAATCCACCAAAACCGCCGCCAAAGAGATCTCCGAAGATATCTCCGAAGTCAAAGCCTTCAAAGCCGCCGCCATAGCCAGCGCCGCCACCCTGTTCGAAGGCTGCATGACCAAACTGATCATACTGCTGACGCTTCTGTGGATCACTTAAGATTCCATACGCCTCTGTCGCCTCTTTAAATTTTGCCTCGGCCTCTGCATCTCCCGGGTTTGTATCCGGATGATACTTCTTAGCCAGCTTACGATAAGCTTTTTTCAATGCGGCATCATCCGCAGTTTTGTCCACTCCCAGGACTTCATAATAATCTCTTTTATCAGCCACTTCTGATTAAACCTCTTTGTAATCAGCATCTACAACATCGTCGTCTGCACCGGCTGCACCGCCCATATCAGGTCCTGCCTGTGGGCCGCCCTGTGCCTGCTGCATGTTCTCATACATCTTTGTAAACAGTGCCTGTGCGCTTGCCATCAGTTTCTCCTGGCCAGCTTTCATCTCAGCAACCTGCTCGTCTGTGATGTTATCCATCGGAACTTTAGCAACGATCTCTTTCAGAGCTGCAAGATCTGCCTCAACTGCACTCTTTTCAGAAGCATCCAGTTTGTCTCCGGCCTCCTCGAGAGCTTTCTCAATCTGGAATACAGCTGAATCAGCATCATTTCTTGCATCAACTGCTTCTTTTCTCTTCTTGTCCTGAGCCTCGAACTCAGCTGCCTCTTTAACAGCTTTCTCGATCTCATCATCAGACATGTTGGATCCGGCAGTAATTGTGATGTGCTGCTCTTTTCCTGTTCCCAGCTCTTTTGCGGAAACATTAACGATACCGTTGGCATCAATATCGAAAGTAACCTCGATCTGTGGAACTCCACGACGTGCTGGTGGGATTCCGTCCAGACGGAACTGTCCGAGGGATTTGTTGTCTCTTGCGAACTGACGCTCACCCTGTACAACGTTGATATCTACTGCAGTCTGGTTGTCAGCTGCTGTAGAGAAGATCTGGCTCTTCTTTGTTGGGATTGTTGTATTTCTCTCGATCAGATGAGTTGCGATTCCACCCATTGTCTCGATGGACAGAGTCAGTGGAGTTACATCCAGAAGAAGGATGTCACCTGCACCTGCATCTCCTGCAAGTTTTCCACCCTGTACGGAAGCACCCAGTGCAACACACTCATCAGGGTTCAGAGTTTTACTTGGCTCATGGCCTGTCAGCTGTTTTACTTTATCCTGTACAGCAGGGATACGTGTAGATCCACCAACCAGAAGAACTTTGCTCAGTTCGCCTGCTCCGAGACCTGCATCAGACAGAGCTTTACGTACAGGCTCTGCAGTCATCTCAACCAGCTCATGTGTCAGCTCGTCGAATTTTGCTTTTGTCAGGTTCATATCGAAGTGTTTTGGACCCTCTGCTGTTGCAGTGATGAATGGAAGGTTGATGTTTGTTGTTGTAGCACTGGACAGCTCTTTTTTCGCTTTCTCAGCAGCCTCTTTGATACGCTGCATAGCCATCTTGTCACCGGACAGGTCTACACCTTCCATCTTCTTGAACTCAGACAGCATGTACTGAGCGATCTTCTCATCGAAGTCATCTCCACCCAGTCTGTTGTTACCAGCTGTAGCAAGAACCTCGATAACACCGTCACCAATCTCAATGATGGAAACATCGAATGTACCGCCACCAAGGTCGTATACCATGATCTTCTGCTCGTTCTCGTTGTCCAGACCATATGCCAGAGCTGCTGCTGTTGGCTCATTGATGATACGTTTTACATCAAGACCTGCGATACGTCCTGCATCTTTTGTTGCCTGACGCTGAGCATCGTTGAAGTATGCAGGAACTGTGATAACAGCCTCTGTTACTTTCTCACCCAGGTAGTTCTCTGCATCACCTTTCAGTTTCTGCAGGATCATAGCGGAAATCTCCTGTGGAGAATATTTTTTGTCATCGATGGCAACTTTGTAATCAGTTCCCATATGTCTCTTAATAGAAGAGATTGTTTTGTCAGCGTTTGTTACTGCCTGACGTTTTGCAGGCTCACCTACCAGACGCTCACCTGTTTTTGTAAATGCTACTACAGATGGTGTAGTTCTGCTTCCCTCTGCGTTAGAGATAACAGTTGGTTTTCCACCTTCCATTACTGCTACGCAGCTATTGGTTGTACCAAGGTCAATACCGATAATTTTTCCCATAATTCATTCCTCCTGTTTCAATATCGTTGGCCGGCTCTTTCACCGTTTTGTAACCTTATTTCTATCTGTAAACTGTTTTCAGTTTGCAACCTTAACCATGCTGTGACGAACGATGCTGTCTTTATACATGTAGCCCTTCTGGAACTCTTCAGCCACCACGTTCTCACCTAATTCCTCATCCTCGATGTGCATTACTGCATTGTGGAGGTTTGGATCAAATGGCTGACCCACTGCTTCGATCGGTGTTACACCCAGATCTGTCAGTGCTGTTGTCAGCTGTTTGTAGATCTTATTCATACCTTCTGCAAACGGATCTTCCGGATTTGCTGTTGCAAGACCTCTCTCGAAATTATCCACAACAGGAAGGATCTTCTCGATCACATCCTTTGCTCCAAACATGAACATGGTGGATTTTTCTTTCTCTGTACGTTTGCGGAAGTTGTCGAACTCTGCCATTGTTCTTGTCAGACGGTCAGTCAGTTCTTCGATCTTCTCATCTTTCTTGTCCTTTTTTTCTTTTTTGCGGAAGAAAGATTTTTTGCCCTCTTTTTCCTCAGGCTCTTCTGTCTGTGCTTCGGAAGACTCTTTTTCCTCGGATTCCTCTGCAGCGGTCTCTTCCGCTTCAGCAGCAGCCTCAGCTGTCTCTTCTGTTACTTCTTCTGTTTTGATTTCTTCTGTTTCAGTTTCCGGAACATTCTGCTCTTTGTTTTCCATATCTGTCACAAATACTCTCACTTTCTATTCTTTATTCTTCCTCTTCGGGAGTCGGCTGGGTGATCGCATCGATCGTTATGCTGACATCCTGAACAGTTTTATTCTTTTCATCACCGAAGATCTTATCCAGCTGTACTTTCAGCATCTTCAGGTTATCCACAACATTCTCATAATCCATTCGCTTCGGACCTAAGATACCGATGGTACCCTTGAGGCCTCCGCCCAGATCATAGCTTGCGGTAACCATGGAACAATCTTTCAGTTTCGCATTCGGTGACTCGTTGCCGATGTACACCTGAATGCCGGTTCCCGGACTATCGTCTGCTTCGAGACCGCTTCCCTTCAGGATCTCCACCAGTTCTTTCTTTTCCTCCAGTGCATTGATCAGCTCGCTTGCGGTTGCTGAATCAGAAAGCTCCGGATATTTGAAAATGTTGGTGGCACCGCTTGTGAAGACCGGTCTGTCCTCTTCATCCGGCTGAATCGCATCTGCCACTGCATCCACAACGCTTCCTACTACCGAGCTGTGGATACCAGCCTGCAGCTTCATGTTTCTGATCATATCCAGGTTGATCTCGCCGATGGTCAGACCATTCAGCTGGGTATTCAGAAGGAGATTCAGCTTCAGCAGCTGGTCATCATCGATCGGTTCGTCGATCTCCAGGAACTGATTCTTCATAAGATTGCCTTCTGTTACGATAACAGCCAGCAGCTGTTTCTCGCTCACCTTAGAAAGCTGGATAAATTTCAGTCTGTTCTGATGATAGGTCGGGCCGGTGATCATGGTGGCATAATTGGTATTGGAAGCCAGTACCTTGACCACATGTTTCAGAACATGCTCTAACCGGTCTGTTTTCTGGATCATCAGTTCTTTGATGTCTGCCACTTCCTGGTCTTTTTCACGGATCAGCTCATCTACATAAAGGCGGTAACCCTTATCGGAAGGGATTCTTCCGGAAGAAGTATGTGGCTGTAAGATATAGCCCATCTCCTCCAGATCGGACATCTCGTTACGAATGGTGGCGGAACTCAGCTTCAGGTCGGAACACTTGGAAATTGTTCTTGATCCCACCGGCTCGCCGGTCTCCAGATAGTTCTGAATGATCGTCTTCAGTATTACTTTCTTTCGTCCGTCCAGTTCCATTGGTATGCCTCCTTCGTTTTTGTTTGTTAGCACTCATTAGATTGGAGTGCTAATATCTACGTACTTAAGATAGCACCAC
>JAKSRN010000202.1 GCA_024403585.1 Lachnospiraceae bacterium
ACATAATAGCAAGGATTTACGACATCAGACAGGGGGTTCATATCATTATGCTTACAGCAAGAGCAAAGAAAATCGTAACATGTATCACACGTTTTCCGGAAGGATGTCCCATTACGTTGGCAATGATTGCAGACGAGATTGGATGCAGTACCCGTTCTGTCCACCGTGAGCTCCCAGATATCGAAAAATGGATGCAGCAGCACGGTTATCATTTCGAAAGAAAACGAGGCCAGGGATTGATGCTGCACGAAAGCAAAGCCGTGATGGAAGAAATAAGCAACAGTCTGTCTGAAAGCACACATCCTATTGACCAATATGCCGACCGTGAGTTCCGTCAGGTTTCTCTGATGAAGGAACTGCTTTTTTCTGCGAATCCGATCAAGACTGCCTATTTCTGTCACAAGTATGGCATTTCTGAAAAGACTCTTTCTGCAGATCTTGGCACCACTGCTGACCTGCTTGGACATTTTCATCTGGATCTTATTCGGAAGCCGGGACTTGGCGTATATGTTTCCGGTTCAGAGTTATCTCTTCGCAGGGCCTATACCAATACAATCCGAAACGAGATGACAGAATCCCATATTTCCCAAACGCTTCACCGCCGTGAATTACCGGATTCCTGTAGTCGGGTTCCTTTCCTTGACCTGGATCTTTTCCTCTCACTATCTGATCTGCTTTCTTCGGTAGAAGAGGAATTGAACCTCTATTTCCCGGATCAGGATTACATTAACTTTCTTCTCTACCTGACGATCTCTATCCAGCGAATTGAAAGTGGAAATACTGTTACAGAATTGCCCAATAATTTTGAAGATATCTTCCTGGAACCTGAATATGCTGTAGCTGAATATCTGGCCGATGCCATAAAAAAAGAGATGGGCATAGCTGTTTCTTCTATAGAAATATGCTGCATCAGTATCGCTCTGACAGGTGCCCATATCTGGCCTGCTGAAAACAACAATTTTACCGAAACAGCTCAGATTGACCTCTACCAGTTGATCCTGGATATTGTGTCCAGTGTCGGTGATGCATTACATATAGACCTCCTTCGCGACAGGAGTCTTATGGCCGATCTGTCCAACCACCTGCGTCCTATGATCGGACGCCTTCGTGCCGGTATCCCTATTGAAAATCCTCTGCTTTCTATTATGAAAGAAGAATATGAGGACATCTATAGTGCCTGCTGTACTGCTGAGAAATATCTCCTGTCCGAACTGGGAATCCAGCATGTCCCGGAAAGTGAGATTGGTTTCCTTACTATGCACTTTGGTGCTGCACTGGAACGCCTTAATCTGTTGAAAAAGAGAATCAAAGCAGTGGTAGTCTGCCCTTCCGGTATCGGAACATCCCGCCTTCTGGCAGCTACATTAAAGAAAGAATATCCCGATCTGCAGCTCCTGGGTATACAATCCATTCTCTCGTTAGATCCAATGGATTTAAGCAATAAAAATATCGATCTGATCATCAGCACTGTACCGCTTGAAATTGATTATCCTTTTGTACAGGTAAGCCCAATTCTTTCCAAACAGGATATTCTCTTTCTGAACGCAAAATTGGATCAGCTGAGCAGTTTAAATACAACTACTCCTAAGCTGGATACTCCGGCTACAGTCGATGTAAACTGGTCAGATATTGCATTCCTGAAGAAACTGGGTGATGAGATACGATACACACTGGATCATATTCTTCTTGGAAGAGCACCTATTCTTCATACTAAATCAGAAGTGTTTTCCTACGCTGCTTCCCTTTTTGCAGAAACAGAAGAAACCGAAAAGCATTTTCTGAATGTAATCAAAAAACGCGAGGAGCTGGGCGATACTTATATAAAATCCTTCCATACACTTTTACTGCATGGAAAAACAGATGCCACCGATCACAGTCTCTTCGGCTATGTTTCATTAAAACCACCTGTTTATGAACAGGGACGAATGATCCTGGGTGCTATTGTATCCTTTATTCCAGAGTCCAATGCAGATCCGATTTATGCAAAGATTATCAGCGAGATCATCGGTTCTCTGATGGAACACAACCAGTTATTGAATGCATTGAGAGAATCAGACAGTGAAAACTTCCTCTACCTGCTTGAAAAAATCTTACTGGACTTCTATAGAAGAGAAGCTGCAAGCAGTCTGTCTCTTTATACAGAACATCCGTAATATGAACTACCGACAACCGACTAACGTCGGATGTGGTTTCTATGCTGGCGCTTGCGCGCCAGTCCCCGTTCACAGCCTAGGCTGTGAAGACGGCATATGGCATGTCCACGATGCCTTTATCCCATTCTTTTACGTTTGGGAATACCTTTCGAATTATATTTGCAGCCCCATTGATGTCGGCATTGCTGAGTTTTCCGTTTCCGTGACGGTAGAGTCCCCTGTGGATACGCCTGCCAGACATCTTCGGGGGCTGCTTTCCTTTTTCATACTTCGGGATCGGATCCATTGCAAAAAAATCTGCCTGAGATGTGTAGGCTTCTTCTGTTTCAAGGAATGCAATGCCTCTTTCGTTCAGCTTGTACTTAAGCATGCCTGCAAATACGCGGAATGGTATCTGCACAAAGGTCTGGTTGTTCTCATGCCCCATATTGACCTGCTGTTTCTGAAAGATATTATGACCGAAGACTACAAGGTCCACCTGTTGTTCCGCTGCCCAGTCTGCAATGTAGCGGCTTGCCTTATGCATCAGATCCTTCATGATACGGAAACGCTTTTCGTGATGCCGGCTGATCCTTTTTGTCATATAGCTGTCATTGCACTTCTTAGCCTGGGATATCATTTTTGTAAGTTCTTTGTTATAGAAGTTATTTCTCGCCTTGATGAGTCCGCCTTTTACCAGAAATGGCTTCTCCCCGAAGTTATTGGCCACTGCGCAGAAGTTTGTGGTTCCGGAATCGATACCGGCTACACGGTAAGAACATTTTTCAATACTATTCAGATGTTTTCTGAGCTTATCTTCCTCCAGCTCAAGAAGCGGATTCTCCCATGCAAGATCTTCATCTTCCGCATACTCCAGTACCACATCGATTACAAACTCATCTGCCCGTGGCTTGATCCTGACTTCCTTAAGTCTTGTTCCTGCAGGCTGTTTTCCAATATTGATCTTATTGCCTGTCAATGGAAATCTGAGGTATTTTCCATCCAGGATCTTACAGATCTGGTTTGTCAGGATGGCCGTTGCAAGGCCTCCTTTTTTCTTATATCCGGGCATTTTAGGGCGTCCCTTAAATTCCTCCGGATGCTTTCTGTACTTTTCAATTCCTCCGAAGAAAGAAGCAAAATCACGCATGATCACCTTAAGTGTCTGCTGATTTGCCTGTGAGGGCATTGCAAAATAAGATTCATCATTTGTTGATTTAAGAATATAGTCTAGGCGCCCGTAATTCAGCCAGGGGGTTTTCGGCTCATACTTTGTTCCCTTCGTAACAGCACTGATCATCTCATATGCATTTTTCTGGTTCTCTGTGAGTTCTTCTTCATTTTCCAGCCGCTGGACCGCAGTTGCATACTGCCGGACCAGATAAGTTCCCCTGTTGTACAGCCTCAGGGCAGAGCAGCATATTTCCAGACAATACCTGTACAGTCTGTGTCCTTTGCGGATACGGATCTGTCTTGTGCGATACATACGTTTACTCCTTTACCATTTCTCGATTATGATTCATAGTAGTACATATATGTATTATAGCACATGTATCGTATAAATACAAACATATGTTCTTGTTGTCTTTATTAATTTTATCAGTTAGGAAGATACTCTATTATGACAAAAAAAGAATCTCAGGAAACTGAGATTCTTTTTTGTTAGAGGCGTCGACCGGATTTGAACCGGTGGATACTGGTGTTGCAGACCATTGCCTTACCACTTGGCTACGACGCCCTATTTAATTTTACTGACAGGAACCTGCCTTACAAAAAAATCCCAGTCATTACTGAGATTTTTAAGAGGCGTCGACCGGATTTGAACCGGTGGATACTGGTGTTGCAGACCATTGCCTTACCACTTGGCTACGACGCCTTATTTTATTAAAGTGACTCCAACGGGAATCGAACCCGTGTTACCGCCGTGAAAGGGCGATGTCTTGACCGCTTGACCATGGAGCCAAATATAAAACTCCCCCAGTTGGACTTGAACCAACGACATCATGATTAACAGTCATGCGCT
>JAKSRN010000203.1 GCA_024403585.1 Lachnospiraceae bacterium
GCAGAAAGCGCTTCAACATCTTTATTTCCCACAGCATCCAGCAGTTCTTCATTATTAACCATTTTTTCGGCATTTCCCGTCTGCAGAACCACTCTCTCCAGCTCCATATCCTCCAGTGGTTTCGCCGGATACAGCTTCATTCCCGGACGGATCTGATCTGCCAGTTCCCTGAATACCCCCTTCTCATACTCACACTGTTCCAGTTCCTGCAAAGTCACATGCTCCATCTCCGCTCTTGCAAAGGCATCACTTCTCGGAACCTTCTTAAGAATCGGAAGACCTACAGCATCAGCAAAGCGCTGAACACGTCCGTCCTCATCCGGAAGGCGACGTTCATTGTACACAATTCCGGCTACTCTGCATTCAGTGTCACCATCATAACTATGGATACCTCTGAGGATGTTATTAGCCGCATAAAGAGCCATATACTCACCACTTGTAACCAGAACGATCACATCCGCATACTCACGGCGGATAGGAACAGCAAAACCGCCACAGACTACATCGCCTAAAACATCATATACGACGGTATCATAACGATCTTTTACTTTAAACTTATTCAAAAACTCAAAAGAGGAGATAATTCCTCTGCCGGCACAGCCAACTCCTGGCTTAGGACCACCATTTTCCACACAACCGATGCCCTTGAAGCCCTCTCGAAGTACATCAAATGGATCAGCAAATTCCGGATCAGTCTCTTTGAGATATTCCATTACCGTTTGGATCGTCTCTCCATGCATGAGGAGACGGGTAGAATCATGCTTGGGATCACAGCCGATCTGCAGGACTTTTCTTCCCTGAACAGCCATTGCCGCCGAAAGATTGGCACTGATGGTGGATTTTCCTATACCACCCTTTCCATAGACAGCTATTTCAATCTTCATAGATGTCTTCTCCTTTCCTGAAGCTATTCTTCTTTGTATAGCTTCATACTCTCCTGTAGCTATTCTTCTTACTATAGCTACTCTCCTTCTACTTAACCTCTATTATAGCAAATGTTATTCGAATTTTCACATAAACTCAACAAAACACGCTATGCACACACTATGCATGTTTCCAATAACTAATTCCCTATGGCTCCCTTCCCCTATAAAGCAAAGAAAAGCAGGATCCCGCATTCACGGAATCCTGCTTCACTAAAGGCTTTAGCACCTTTTCTTATCAGTTTTTCTTTATTACTGAATGATACCGATATCGCATCATAATCAGCATTCATTATTTCTGGATGATATTTACGATTTTTCCAGGAACATAGATCTCTTTTACGATATTGCCTGTCAGCTTATCTGCAACAGCTTCTTTTGCTTTTGCAAGAACAGCCTCTTTTGCATCATCAAGAGCGATCTCGATTACACCACGTTTTTTACCGTTGATCTGTACAGCGATCTCAACAACGTTCTCGATTGTCTTAGCCTCATCGTACTGTGGCCATGGCTCGAATGCGATTGTATTGTCGTGACCAAGTTTCTCCCAGATCTCCTCACCCATATGAGGTGCGATACAGGACAGCATCTTGATCAGGCCCTCTGCGTACTCTCTTGGGCAGGAACCATTCTTGTAAACTGCGTTTACAAATACCATCATCTGAGCGATTGCTGTATTGAAGCCAAGTGCCTCAAAGTCATTGGTTACTTTCTTAACTGTCTGATGGTAAACCTTTGTCAGAGCATCATTGTTATCCTCTGTGATGTTTGCCGGCTCAGCAAAGAAGTTCCATACACGGTTCAGGAATTTCTTAGCGCCTGCTACACCTGTGGAAGACCATGGTTTGGAAACCTCCAGAGGTCCCATGAACATCTCATAGAGACGCAGGGTATCTGCACCATACTCGTTAACAATATCGGATGGGTTTACTACGAACTCAGGGAAACGTTTACCCATCTTGATTCCGTTCTCACCAAGGATCATTCCCTGATGTACCAGTTTCTGGAATGGCTCTTTTACTGGTGAAAGGCCATTGTCATAGAGGAATCTGTTCCAGATACGGGAATACATCAGATGTCCTACAGCATGCTCAGGTCCACCTACATAAAGGTCAACCGGCATCCAGTGTTTCAGCAGCTCCTGATTAGCGAACTCATTCTCGTTATCAGGATCGATATAACGGAAATAGTACCAGGAAGATCCTGCAGAACCAGGCATTGTGGAAGTCTCACGTTTTCCTTTTACGCCGTTCTGATCGTACATTTTCCACTCAGTAGCATTTTCAAGAGGGGCTTTTCCGTTTTTGCCCTTGTAGTCATCCAGCTCAGGAAGAACCAGTGGCAGCTCCTCGTCAGGAAGGAAGTACATTCCGTCCTCTGTGTGTACACATGGTACAGGCTCGCCCCAGTATCTCTGACGAGCGAAGATCCACTCACGGAAGTGGTAGTTTACAACACGTTTTGCAACGCCCATTTTCTCGAGTTTGCAAGTGATAGCCTCTTTAGCCTCCTCTACTACCATGCCGGTAAACTCCTCAGAGTTGATCAGCTTGCAGCCTTTGCCAAGGTATCCGTGTTTCTCGAAAGCACACTCAGAAACGTCAGCACCGTCGATAACCTGCAGCATTGGGATGTTGTGAGCGATCGCATACTCGAAGTCACGCTGGTCATGGCTTGGAACCGCCATAACGGCACCTGTTCCGTAGCTTGCCAGTACGAAGTCACCGATGAAGACCTCAACCTCGCGTCCGTTTACAGGGTTGATTGCTTTTACGCCCTCAAGTCTGCAGCCGGATTTGCCCTTGTTCATATCGGTACGATCCATATCGTTTTTCTTCAGTGTCTCGTCGATGTATGCCTGAACCTCTTCCTTGTTCTGGATGCGGTCCATCAGGCCTTTTACGATATCTCCGTCCGGAGCAAGTACCATGAAAGTGATACCGTAGATTGTCTCGATACAGGTTGTGAAGATGGAGAATGTTCCGCCGCCTACCAGCTGGAACTCTACCTCAACACCTGTAGAACGTCCGATCCAGTTTCTCTGGATCTCTTTTGTGGACTCCGGCCAGTCGATCTCATTCAGACCCTCCAGCAGCTTCTCTGCAAATGCTGGCTGATCGATAACCCACTGCTTCATGTTTTTACGGATTACAGGGAATCCGCCACGCTCGGATTTTCCGTCGATAACCTCATCGTTGGAAAGTACTGTTCCCAGCTCCTCACACCAGTTAACCGGCATGTCGATATATTTAGCGTAGCCTGCCTCGTAGAGTTTTTTGAAGATCCACTGAGTCCATTTGTAGAACTTAGGATCAGAAGTAGCTACCATCTTAGACCAGTCATAGTCAAATCCAAGCTCTTTCAGCTGTTTGGAGAAAGTCTGGATGTTCAGGTCTGTGAATGTTGCAGGATGGTTTCCTGTGTTAACAGCGTACTGCTCTGCAGGAAGACCAAAGGAATCGTATCCCATTGGATGAAGGACATTGTAGCCCTGCATTCTCTTCATACGGGACATGATATCTGTTGCTGTGTAGCCTTCCGGATGTCCTGCATGAAGACCTACACCTGATGGATATGGGAACATATCCAGCGCATAATATTTAGGTTTGCTGAAGTCCCAGACATCTGTATGGAAGGTGTCATGGTCAGCCCAGTATTTCTGCCATTTTGGCTCAACGACTTTGTGGTTGAAAAGTTCTGCCATCTTTATATCCTCTTTCTATTATAATAATCAACAATTATAAAAGTATTCTATGAAGCGAATGCCCTCTGCTGCCTGCTTTCGTATATAGGCATGCAGTATGATTAAAGCTCTATGTATACAGAATATGCATCCTACTTATAGACCCTATCTATTATAGATAGAATGGCAATATACGTCAAGAAAGATTTATGGCGGCTCACGCTAATTATGTTAAGGCATTTGATGTACTCCCCCAGACAGTTTTTTAGCCCGGCTTTCCAAAAAGAGGAGGAAGAAAGCCGGGCTAAGACAGAAAAAAACCTAATCTATATGAACACACAAATGCGTGTTCATGAGCATAAAACAGAGCGGAATGTGAATGTCCGCTTTATAGAGACACACCCGGCGGATTGAATGAAGTGTAGAGTGTGTCTCATGCGGAAGAACCGAATGGTAATTGATAAAAGTGTGTGTATTCCGTACCTCCGTGTTTCACTTCTCTTACATTGTATAATCGATACAAGCTGGTTCCAAGCCCCCCAGGGGGTT
>JAKSRN010000204.1 GCA_024403585.1 Lachnospiraceae bacterium
TCCATTCCATCAATCAGATACTC
The DNA here is from genome assembly GCA_024403585.1 of Lachnospiraceae bacterium. Taxonomy (GTDB): domain Bacteria; phylum Bacillota; class Clostridia; order Lachnospirales; family Lachnospiraceae; genus JAKSRN01. The sequence goes on from JAKSRN010000204.1 coordinate 24, forward strand.
TGTAGTGATATCAAAAGCCAGATCCATCAGTTCCGGATTCTCTGTCTGCATCTCTGTGTAACTCCACAGATGTCCAAGAAGGCAATGCATAGTCAGATGGAGGATCGAACGATTCATGAGAACCGGGCTTTTCTGATACAGTTCCAGAATCCAGTCCGGGAAAAATTTCAGGGTTTTTCCGTCTGTTCCCATTCCTCTGACCTGTCCGTCCGGCATAAATCCAAAGGCATGCACCGGTACATCCAGATAGCGCATCTCCATATACAATTGTGTCTGAGCCCGTCGCAGGATCCTGTGACAGAGCTCTGCTTTTTTTAATTCCCGTTCATTCCGATCCTGATAGATTGTCGGGGTCTTTCTTAATTCCCGTTCATTCTGCTCCTGATAGGTCGTCGGGGTTTTTCTTAATTCCCGTTCATCCTGATCGATCGTCGGGGTCTTTCTTTTATCCATATATCAAATCTCGTCCAAGTCAAATATGCTTTGCACTACAGGACCTGTTGTCTGCATTTCATCCGAAAGGACTTCCGAATCGGATACAGTTTCTTTAGTTTCCTTGTCCATAAAGAGGGATACTGCAGCCGCAAAGCCTTTTTCAGCACAAAGAATAGCTGCTTTATTCCTGGTCTCGCTGTCGATTTCAATCTCTTCCAGAATAAATTTCAGATCATCCAGGCGTTTTTCTTCAATCAGAGCCGGCAGAATCTCTTCAGCCTCCTGTCGAATCCAGTTCTGATAGCCTTCTCTGTAGACATCCTTCAGCTTGTAAGGATACAGAAGTCTCATCAGCGCCATCTCCAGAACAAGTTCAGGCTCTTCCACCGACGCTGCCAGCTGGAAGAGTTTATCATACTCCTCGTACTGCATCTGTCTTCCAACAATACAGTTTCGGAATTTTAATCCTGTTCCATAGTATTCGCTGGTAATATTTCTGGCCGGGGTATTCTCCACGCCCTCCTCGTAGTAAGCAGGGAAAACCAGGCGAATCTCCCGAACCTCCTCGGTCTCAGGAAACAGCATGTTGATCTTTACAGCCTCTACAACATCCATCAGGATTTCCTGAAGAACTACCAGTTTCTTATTCTCCTCTGGAACAAGAAGACTGATTTCCTTAATCCTGTGGGCTCCGGTAAAGGCACCGCTTCCGATATCCTTCATTCCTTCCGGAATACGGATTTTCTCCAGGTGTTCACAATTGTAGAATGCATAACGACCGATTCGTTCCAGACCGGACGGAAGCTCCAATTCACGGATCATGCTTCCTTCCAGCACATAAGGTCCCAGTTCCAGCACAGGAAGTCCGTCAATCATGTCCGGAACCATTACATATTCTTCTTTTGGATCGATCCTGGTGATTCGAATTCCCTTGATCTGCCTTGAAGGGATGAACATCTCTTCCCATGTAAATATATTTGTTTTCATGATGCAGTCTTCCTTACTATCTGATACATACGCACAAAAGGGACCATCACTCAGATTCGCCATGAATCTGAGCAACAGCCCTCTTATATTTCTTTTATTTAGAACTCAGCCGGATATACTCCCTCTGCTTTCATCATCTGCATGGCTTCCATAACCACCGGTTTATCCTCTTTATAGGTTACACCGTACCATTTATCCGGTGTATGCAGCACCTCTACGGTTGCCTTGCCGGTGGTAAGAAGAGCGTCTACTGCTGATGGGAGGAAATACTCTCCCTTCAGAGGATTCTCTGCAATTGCCTTGTCAAGGAATACCGGGAAGCCTTTTTTCAGTTCCTCCATGAAAGGTGCAGAGAAGCCCCACATATTCATGGAAACGATGGTATCCCCATCCAGATGGGTCCATGTCTGGCCGCCATCCTCTGTGTAGGCAGCACCGTCATCACGTTTCTCAATATGGGTACGCTCTGTAATATCTGTCAGGAAATGCTTCTCATCTGTCTGGCAGACACCACGGGATACATGTCCGTGCTCAGTTACGGTATTCTTTACAGAATAGCCTACCATGGTGAAACGATATTTATCATCGTCTGCATGGGTGCTGAGATAGTCATAGATCAGCTTGAATGCATCTTTTCCATAATAATCATCTGCATTGATCACTGCAAATGGTGCCCCATCCACAGCATCGGCAGCACAGAGAACAGCATGACCTGTTCCCCATGGTTTTACTCTGTCTGCAGGTACACTGTATCCTTCCGGCAGAGCATCCAGATTCTGGTGTACATATGCCACCTCGATTTTCTCGGAAACACGGTTTCCGATCACTTCACGAAAGAGCTCTTCATTCTCTTTCTTGATTACAAATACAACTTTTTTAAAACCGGCACGCATAGCATCAAAGACGGAAAAGTCCATGATGATGTGACCCTGCTCATCAACAGGATCGATCTGTTTCAGACCGCCGTAACGGCTGCCCATGCCGGCTGCCATAATTACAAGTACTGGATCTTTCATATTAGTTGTCTTCCTCGATCATTGTGTATACGTGACGTTTTCTAGCCATCTCATCGCTAGCCAGGTACTCATCGTAAGTTGTGATCTTATCGATCAGCTGTCCGTTTGGAAGGATCTCCATGATACGGTTTGCTGTTGTCTCTACAAACTGGTGGTCATGGCAGGTAAAGAGGATAACGCCTGGGAACTTGATCAGACCGTTGTTCAGTGCTGTGATGGACTCCATATCCAGGTGGTTGGTTGGCTCATCCAGAACAAGGATGTTGGAGCCGGAGATCATCATCTTGGACAGCATACAACGAACCTTCTCTCCTCCGGAAAGGACTTTAACTTTCTTTACTCCGTCCTCACCTGGGAAGAGCATACGTCCAAGGAATCCACGAACGTAAGTAGCATCTTTGATCTCAGAGAACTGTGTCAGCCACTCTGTGATGTTGAGGTCGCTGTCGAAATCGGTAGTGTTATCCTTCGGGAAGTAAGCCTGTGTAGTTGTAACACCCCACTTATAGAATCCGGAATCCGGTTTCTCCTCACCCATGATGATCTTGAAGAACATAGTGGTAGCCTGCTCGTTTCCGCCTACGAAAGCAACTTTGTCTTCTCTTCCGAGAGTAAATGTCAGGTTATCGAGAATCTTAACGCCATCTACTGTTTTTGTCAGACCCTCTACGAAAAGTACATCGTTTCCGATCTCACGGTTTGGACGGAAGTCGATGTATGGATATTTACGGCTGGAAGGTTTGATCTCATCCAGCTGGATTTTCTCAAGTGCACGTTTTCTGGAAGTAGCCTGTTTGGATTTGGAAGCATTTGCAGAGAATCGACGGATGAACTCCTGGAGCTCTTTGATCTTATCCTCTTTCTTTTTGTTTGCCTCTTTCATCTGTTTCTGCATCAGCTGGCTGGACTCATACCAGAAGTCGTAGTTTCCTGCGTACAGCTGGATCTTGCCGTAGTCGATATCAGCGATCTGTGTACATACTTTATTCAGGAAGTAACGGTCATGGGATACAACGATAACGATGTTCTCAAAGTTGATCAGGAACTCCTCAAGCCATGCGATCGCATCCAGGTCAAGGTGGTTGGTAGGCTCGTCGAGAAGCAGGATGTCAGGGTTTCCGAAAAGAGCTCTTGCAAGAAGAACTTTGACTTTCTGGGAACCTGTCAGCTCGCTCATAAGAGAATAATGGAACTCGGAACCGATACCCAGACCATTCAGCATGGACTCAGCGTCAGACTCTGCTTCCCATCCGTTCATCTCAGCAAACTCGCCCTCCAGCTCAGATGCTTTGATACCGTCCTCGTCTGTGAAATCCTCTTTCATGTAGAGAGCCTCTTTCTCTTTCATGATCTCATACAGACGGGCATTACCCATGATAACAGTATCCATTACCGGATACTCGTCGTATTTAAAGTGGTCCTGCTCCAGGAAAGAAAGTCTCTCGCCTGGTGTGATGATAACCTCACCGTTTGTTGGCTCCAGACGGCCGGATAAGATTTTCAGAAATGTTGACTTTCCGGCACCGTTGGCACCGATCATTCCATAACATCCGCCCTCTGTAAATTTGATATTTACATCTTCAAATAATGCTTTTTTTCCTACTCGCAGTGTTACATTACTTGCAGCAATCATGTACGTTTCTCCTTATTGTGATGATATATGTTAAATTTTATTTGTTCACATGTTT
>JAKSRN010000205.1 GCA_024403585.1 Lachnospiraceae bacterium
GCTCCGGTCGGCTCTTATGTGGTCCACCGGACCACCCGCCACCGGACCACCCGCCACCGGACCACCCGCCTTCTGTCACATGGAGTGTCCCTCTGTCACGTTTATCTCGTTTCAGGATAATCACCTCTGCTTACTACCACCTGGTAACCGTTTCGTTTCATTCGTCCTTCCATACAATGTCTGCATTCCTCTGCTTTGTCACCTGTACATATTTTTCCATCATAAAGCAGGTATTTATCTCTTACACCCGTAGGACTTAAGTTTGGCATAACAACATTTGCACCGGCCTTGATTCCCAGTTCTCTTCCTGTAGGATGGATTGTTCCAAGTGCAGTTGTTGCCGGAAGTAAAACCTGTGGAAACATCAGTCGAAGGATTGATAAAAGATGCAGGGTATCTTCCAGCGTTCCTGCTGGTTGATCGTGCATAGGTGTTCCGGCAGATGGGATAAACGGACCGATTCCGATCATATGTGGCTGAAGTTCCTGCATAAAGCGAAGATCCTTAAGAATATGAAGGTCTGTCTGCCCCGGTGAACCTACCATAATCCCACAGCCCACCTGATATCCTATTTCTTTCAACTGATAAAGACAATTCTTTCTGAATTCTCCGGAAAGTTCTTCCGGATGCAGCCTGCGATAATGCTCCGGATCTGCTGTCTCATGTCTCAAGAGATAACGATCAGCTCCGGCATCATAGTATTTTTTATAGGATTCGTAACTTTTCTCTCCAATGGACAGAGTGAGCGCACAATCCGAAAATTGTTTTTTGATTGCTGTTATCAGGTCACAAACTTTTTCATCGGTATAATAAGCATCCTCTCCTCCCTGGAGTACAAATGTTCTGTAACCTATCTCGTAACCTGTTTTACAACAATCTAAAATCTCATCCTTGGTCAGACGATATCTGCTGACATTGGTATTACTTCTTCTGATTCCGCAATAATAGCAGTCATTCTTGCAATGATTGGTAAATTCAATCAGACCTCTGAGATAGACATCGATCCCATATGTTTTCCTGCGGACGGTATCTGCCTTTGTATAGAGATAATTCTCTGTTTCTTCATCAGCATGTTTTAACTGACTAAGCAGAAATAAAAAATCGTTATCCGAAAGCGTTTTGTTCTTTTCCAACTCGTCAATTAAAGCCAGTATCTTTTTATCAGCCATGTGCTGTTCCTCCGGTCTTGTGTATATTTCATATCTATCTGCTGTGAATTATACCATATGATTACAATTGAAGCTATCACGTAAATAATGCCCCCTTCCTACGTCTTCTCGACCTTGAGGAAAGGGGCATCATAAATTGTTTGCTTATTCAATTCATTATTTTTTAGCAGCTGCGAAAACCTTTACCAGCAGGTTGAAGATTTTTCCAAACAGCCAGATCACTGAGAATGCCAGTGAGAATGCACAGTACCACTCGTTCTCTACCGGGATTTTATTCTCAACTGCTTTTGCTACTGTATCGAAGTCGATCAGTACAAACAGTGTTGCAATTTGTTTGAGATTCCTGCGAAGGTTACATGCTCTTCACTTCTCTCATTGATTTTGCTGATTTTTCTTACCATTGGATTGTAAAGCGTCCATTCGCATTCTGCTCTGCTTCATAGGCAAATCCTGCTAAATCTTTCTCAAGAGTAGCAATGCAATGTAAATATGGAGTCAGTATTATGTAAAATCTGTGTAAAATTTATGTAGACCAGACTAGTTGCTTTCGCGCAAATCCTTTAGTGGTCTTAGTTTAAGAAGATTGTCCTCACTTTCTAAAATCTTATGAAAACCGCGCCGCCGTATACCCCGGCACAATCTCACCCCAACTGTTGGCTCCGATCACGCTCAGTGCAAAGTTGGTATAGGACTGACAGCTTGACGTATCCATATATTTATATACCGTCCACGCCAGCTTCTTGCTGGTGGCCACCTCATAGGATCCGGAATTATTGTTCCAGAGTCCCAGATACAGCCCCATCTGCTGCTCCACCAGATGATCCACATGCCTGTGGAGCACAAAGCTGTCTACCATATCATTGAATTCCGCCAGATAATATCCGTAAGCCATAGCTGCTGCCTGCAGTTTCTCATCCGTTTTTCCATTGGAGACAGATGTGAAGCCCTGCTCGGACAGGATAAACCTGTGCTGGGATCCATAGGTATTCTTGATATAATCCGTCAGATACTTCAGATTCAGAAGGGTAAAGACCTTTGAATCGGCACTGTTGGTCACATCCGCCCTCTTGGCCCAGAAGTTGGCATCCGTGATCGGATACGGGTAAGGATGATAGGCCATACACCAGTTGATGTCGCCCTCCTTCTGGAGCTGGGCCACAAATCGATTGAAGATCTCATTGCCTGCATAAGCATAGGATCTTGCCATATTGAAGAACTGGTCCAGCGAGATATAGATCCGCGCATTGCCGTATTTACTCTTTGCACAGTTGTAAAGCAGACGGAATGCATCCGTGTAATTTCTGGCAAATGTATCCACCGACACGTTGCCGCCCCAGTTGTAATGGGTATAATCAGACACCTCGTTGCCCATGATCCAGTTAACTACATTGTGACCTGAATCGGAATACCTCTCTGCCAGGAAGCTGAAGAGGGCCGCCAGATGATTTCTTGGACCTTCCTCCGTCACGTTAACCTCGTAGAGGTCATGACCGGCACTTCTTGCCGGCGGAGAGATCAGCTCCGGACAATCGGAATCATACTGCATCAAAAGCACTGCCGATGTGATCACTCCCCTGGATGCCAGCGAAGATGTGGTAGCATCCAGCCGTCCGATATAGCCGGAATCCATGTAGTAGGTCTTGCCCTTATAGGTATAAGGGATACCGCCGGATTTGGAAACCATATCATTCAGGGTGATATTGATCACCGCATGCTTCACGCCCAGCTCAGCCGCATCCGACAGCATTTCCTGCTTCACCTGCAGACCCTTCTTGGTCCTCTGTGTCGGAAATGCTCTCTTGTTGGACGCCACCGCCTCCGGATTGGTAATATAGTTGCCATCACTGATCTGTGTATAACTGCTGCCGTTCTTCACAGCCAGCACCAGTTTTTCTGTCAGCAGACTGCCTGCTCCATTCAGGTTCAGCGGTGCCTTGATCACCACATTGCCATACCCCTCTGCTGTTGCAACCGGTGTGGCTGTGAATGTGATCTTGGTCTTGCCCGGCTTCAGCACAAACAAACCATAGGTATGTTTCGCACCATCTCCTGATATACCGGCTTTTACCTCAACGCTACTTCCGTCGGTGATCAGGCAGGAATTAACATCTGCAGAAAAGCTTCCATAGAGATCAATACTGGTGGTATTGATGAGGTGGCCAGCATCTTTACCGTCATAATAGTAGGCATGTACCTTGTAGGTGCCGCCATGATTCTGATGGTTTGCAATAGAGATGCCTGCCTTATAACTGCCATCTGCCTGCTGTTCTGCTGTATACCAGAACATGTCGCTCTGATTATCCGCACACCATACCGCATATGCCACCCGCTCTGCAGTTATATCTTTCGGAAGACGGACGATCGCATCCACACTTCCAAGTGTTCTGTTTACAAAACGGATACAACCGGTCAGATCCACGTCATAGGTGTATTTCTTCACCAGCATGGCAGTTCCATTGCTCTTGAAGGCATAAAGATGGATATTGTAGTTTCCCTCATCCCCATGCTCACTCATCGGCATGGTGAAACTTCCCGTATCCCCCTTCACAGAAACATTGTACCAGGTCAGATCATCCTGACCCTTGTTGTCGCTCCATACGGCAGCCCTGATATTGCTGTAGCCAACCGGAACAAAGAGGTCTTTCACGGTATATGTAAACTCAGTCTTATTCTGATCCGATGTGGCAGACAAGTCTCCGGCTGAAAGCTCCACGGTAAAGTTCTTAGAACCTGCAAAGGCCTGACAACCTCTGTTATCCGTTACATAGACATGGGACACATAGGAGCCCGGCTTATTGTTGGTCATGGCAAATGGAGCAAGATAGCTTCCGTCTGATTGTTTCGCCGCATCATACCAGACCAGATCACTCTGGTCGACAGCACTCCAGGTCGGAACAACAATCTTTTTGACTCCGGTCACACAGGAAACACCGGTCAGTTTAGCCGCATATTTTCCGTCTTGTTTAATAATTT
>JAKSRN010000206.1 GCA_024403585.1 Lachnospiraceae bacterium
CTCCTTATGCGGATTTCTTATGTAGGTACGTGATTTTCTTACGCGAAAGCAGGTTACTTTCGCTTCACGGTTCCTTATGCTTCTGCAACGTCTTACGCTTCAGCAGGTTCTCTTCCCAGCAGATAAGTAATAAACTGCTGCGCAGTTCTTCCTGAGATACCGCCGTGGGAAAGCTCCCACTTGTTTGCTTCCAGTTTCAGTTCATCATCGGTCATAGTGATACCGGCTTTTCTTGCCAGCTGAATGACGATATTGAAGTACTCTTTCTGAGATGGTTTGGAGTAGTTGATGGTCACACCAAAACGATTTACCAGAGACAGTTTCTCCTCGATCGTATCGGAACGATGGATACCGTTGTCGATCTCCACATCATTTCTGTCGTTCCAGGTCTCCTTGATCAGGTGTCTTCTGTTGGAGGTTGCATAGATCAGAACGTTCTCCGGTTTGGTCTCCACACCACCCTCGATGACAGCCTTCAGGAATTTGTACTCAATCTCAAACTCCTCGAAGGAAAGGTCATCCATATAGATAATGAATTTGTAATTTCTGTTTTTAATCTTGGCAATGACATTGGAGAGATCTTTAAACTGATGCTTGTAGATCTCGATCATGCGCAGACCCTGTGGATAAAACTCGTTGACAATGGCTTTGATACTGGTGGATTTTCCTGTACCGGAATCTCCGAAGAGCAGACAGTTGTTTGCCTTCCTTCCCTCTACAAATGCCTTCGTATTATCAATCAGTTTCTTCTTCTGGATCTCGTAACCGATCAGGTCATCCAGCATGACCTTCTCCATGTTGTTGATCGCCAGGAAGCGGATATCGTGCTCACCTGCAGGTGCGATACGGAATGCTTTATTCAGACCGAACATACCTACACCGTAATCACGATAGAAGTCAGTGATCACTGAGTAGAAAGTATCCACATCCTCTGCAGCTGCAAGAGCTTTGCTGAGAACACGTACCTTCTCACTGACATTTTTATTATACATCAATTCAGGCTTTCCGATGGCTTCATAATTGGAAATAACGGAAAAACAGTTGATTCCCAGAGTCTCTTCCAGCCAGGTAAAATCATAGTGGAAGAGCTTCATGAAGGCGTCGAAGTCATTTTTTACAAACAGGTTAACACTGCCTTCCTTTGCACCTACTTTCTCAGAAGTAAGGGTGAAAGGATTCTCATCTGTGATGAGAAGGAAGGTCAGATAATTCTGCCACAGATTCTCGTTGAAAGCATAATCTGTGGAAACCACAAGGATTCTCTTCACCTGCTCGTAGCAGCGGGTGATCAGCTCATCCTTGGACTGCAGCTCTTCTCTTGCACATCTGCAGATGTCTCCCAGCTGCATAACAATACTGTCGGAAGGCATGCTTCCGTATACCAGTAATTTTGAAACTATATGATTCATAATATCTCCATTCCGCGGGGTGTCCGCGATGCATATGATAGTGAGAGTACTTCTCTGAAGCGGACATTGGCATTCCGCTCTGCTTCCTGTATATGAACGTGATAAGTACTTCTCTTCTCGTGAAAAGGCAGGCCTGCTCTCGCTGACCTGCCTGTATATTCCTTATCCTGTCGCAGATTATTTGTTACGGCGTCCGTGATATGCCTCTTCGCAATAACGGCAGCGATACACTTTTTTCTCAGGATCGGTCAGGATAAATACCTGATCCAGCTCCTGCTCGATGGATGTGATACAGCGTGGATTGGAACATTTGATAATGTTCACGATCTTCTTCGGCTGTTTCAGTGGGCGTTTCTCACTGATCTCACCATTCTTGATAACGTTGATCGTAATGTGGCTGTCATAGAATCCCAGAACATCCAGGTCGATGGAATCCGGATCACATTCTACTTTCAGAATGTCTTTCTTGCCCATCTTCTTGCTGTGTGCATTGGTAATAATGGCAACGCAGCAGTCTTTCTTATCCAGCTCCAGATCTTTATAGATTGTCATGGCTTTGCCTGCTTTGATGTGATCCAGAACAACGCCCTCTTCCATTGCGCCTACATTTAACATAGTCTCGTCCTCCTTATACGTGAAGATCCAGCAGTGTCATGATCAGAGCCATACGGATGTATACACCGTACTGTACCTGACGGAAGTATGCTGCTCTCGGGTCTTTGTCAACTTCTACGGAGATTTCATTTACACGAGGAAGTGGGTGGAGGATGAACATATCATCCTTAGCCAGCTGCATCTTCTCTTTGTCCAGAATATAGAAGCCTTTCATACGGAGGTACTCAGTCTCACTGATGAAACGCTCTCTCTGTACTCGTGTCATGTAGAGGATATCCAGTTTCGGAAGAGCATCTTCCAGACGGATCACCTCTTCAAACTCGATATTGTTTGCTTTCAGAACATCCTCGCGAATGTAGGATGGAATCTTCAGTTCATCCGGTGAGATGAGGACAAATTTCACATTCGCATAACGAACCAGTGCGCTGATCAGGGAATGTACGGTACGTCCAAACTTCAGATCACCGCAAAGACCGATGGTCATATTGTCCAGTCTTCCCTTCAGAGAACGAATGGTCATAAGGTCTGTCAGTGTCTGTGTCGGGTGCTGATGTCCACCATCACCTGCATTGATCACAGGGATTGGAGAATTTAAAGACGCAACCAGCGGAGCACCCTCTAATGGATGACGCATTGCAGCGATATCTGCAAAGCAGCTGATTGTCTGAATTGTATCTGCTACACTCTCACCCTTCTTAGCAGAACTTGAGTTTGCATCGGAGAAACCGATTACAGATCCACCCAGGTTCAGCATCGCAGTCTCAAAGCTGAGACGGGTACGTGTACTTGGCTCATAAAACAGTGTGGCAATCTTTTTTCTGTCACACACATGTGCGTATTTATCAGGGTTCTTCTCAATGTCTGCTGCCAGATCCATCATCTGATCCAGTTCTTCAACAGTAAAATCCAACGGACTCATAATATGCCGCATAGAAATGACCTCCCTTTTTCTGTACATAAGAATTATTAACTACTATCATTTTTTCATTCCAATGATATAACAAACCGAATAGGTTTTCAAGGTGTGAAAGGAATTCTGATTTTATATGAAGCCAGAAAACATTTGCCGTAAATCTGTTTTATGGCTCTGCCTGTATGCTGACGATGAACGGTCAGGCTTCTCTTCCGGCTCTCTCTACTGCTGCGGCAAAATCAGCTCCGAAATAGAAGCTGTTATTTCCGGTGATGCAGGTTTTTGCAAAGAGCAGCAGGATCTTCTCTGCTTCTTCTTTTTTCTCGGAATCCTGAATATCCTCCAGTCCCTCTGATGAACGCTGTCCGAGAAGAACCCGGATTACTTCCAGACCTGTTGCAGCCGCAAGGTCAGGCATCATACCTTCAAAATAAGTACGTTTAAATTCAGGCTCTTTTGTTTTCTCTGCATCTGCCAGTTCCTCAAAGAGGCAGTCATAATTCCATACCAGCTGATCTGCCAGATTAGCGATCAGGTCCAGACAGCAGTCACAGAAATCATCTTTTTCAAACTCATCTTCAATGAGTGCGTTGCCTCTGCACCATGCAAGAAGACCGGATACCATCAGGGATGCCACATCGTAACCGAATGGTCCTCTGAATACTGCTTCCGGATAGCGGATTTCCGGTCCATCATCTGACAGAATAATCTGTTCTGCAGAAAGTGCGTCATGGATCAGTGTTTTATCGTGCCCCTTCAGGTATTCTGCAGCTTCTTTAGCCAGTTCTACAGCCTCTTTTGCCTGCTCTGCGGCACCCTCCATAGAAGCATAGGTTTCAGCCTGAAGAAAAGCAGGAACCTGGTATTCTTCTGCCTTGTCTCCGAATGCAGCATGAAGCTCGGATGTTTTCAGCATGTTTGTTGTAAGGATTGGACCCAGCTGCATCGGCAGATCCAGATCCACTGTATAGTTTCTCAGTGAATGACTGAGTGTATTGATATCGGACATTGTATTCCTCCTGTAATCATGACCATAGTTATTGTTATTATAGCGGATTCGGAGGTGTTTGTATACTGTCGGATGATTTGAGCATGTTTGAGTATGTCGGATGTTTTCAGCATGTTTGAGTATGTCGGGTGAATTTTACAGGGCACAACTCTTCCTTTCTTTTCTTTTAAA
>JAKSRN010000207.1 GCA_024403585.1 Lachnospiraceae bacterium
TTCCTGGTTTCCCAGCGAGTTTCCACCGTGCGGGACGCGGATCAGATCCTCTGTCTGGAGGACGGTCAGCTCTCAGGAATCGGTGACCATTATTCCCTGTTAAAGACCTGCTCTGTATACAGAGAGATTTGTGAATCTCAGATGACTCGTGAAGAGATCAGAAAAGATCTTGGAGGTGTAACCGTATGAAAGCATTTGACAAAAAGAAAAAAACAGAATATACAAACACCGATTACAAGGACACACGATCCATTATGAAACGAATTCTTGAATATATTCGTCCTTATACGCTCTCTGTTCTTTGCTCTCTGCTTCTTGCAGGAGTTACGGTTGCCCTTACACTGATGATCCCAATCCTGATCGGTCGTGGCGTGGACTGTATCGTCGGGAAAGGACAGGTGGATTTCAGAGAGTTGCAGCGAATCGCCATTCAGATCCTTGTTCTGGTTGCTGTCAGTGCAGCCTGCCAGTGGGAAATGAATCATATCAACAATACGATTACCTACCATATTGTAAATGATATGCGACGGAAGACATTCTCTCATCTGCAAAGACTCCCTCTGTCTTATATTGACGGTCAGCAGGCGGGTGATCTACTTAGTCGCATTATTACCGATGTGGAAGCATTTTCCGATGGACTTCTGATGGGCTTTACACAGCTTTTTACCGGTGTTCTTACAATAGCAGGAACCATTGTGTTTATGATCACCATCAGTCCATGGATCACGTTGGTTGTGATCATACTGACTCCTTTTTCTTTCAGTATCGCTAAATTCATCTCAGGCAAGAGCTACAATATGTTCCAGAAACAATCTGCTGCCAGAGGAACGCTTACAGGACTTACCAATGAGATGATGACAGGTATGAAAGTTGTTCAGGCCTTTGGGTATGGACATGAAGCCCAGAGACAGTTCGATTCTATTAATGATGAATTGGCTGAATACAGTCTTCAGGCAACGTTCCTGTCTTCTCTGACCAATCCCAGCACGAGGTTTTATAACTCACTGATCTATGCGGGAGTTACTATTGCCGGTTGTTTTGCAGCGCTTGCCGGTCCGGCTGTATTAAGTATTGGTCAGCTGACTTCTTTCCTCAGCTATACCAATCAGTATGCGAAGCCATTCAATGAGATCACTGGTATTATTACTGAATTCCAGAATTCTCTGGCTTCTGCCGGACGTGTATTTGAGCTGCTTGAGCAGATGGAGGAATCTCCGGATCCGGAGGAGGAGTCTGTTGCTTCTAGTATGGGTGAAACTGATCCTGTTACGGTTTGCGATGAGAATCCTATGATTCATAGTTCTGAAGAATATTCTGATCGTCATAGATTGAGAGGTGCTGTAAGTCTTTCTCATGTTAACTTTTCTTATGATCCTTCCGTGCATCTTATTGAAGATCTGAATCTGGATGTGAATCCCGGCCAGCGTATCGCTATAGTAGGTCCTACCGGCTGTGGTAAAACCACCCTGATCAATCTTCTGATGCGTTTTTATGATGTGGATCAAGGTTCTATTACCGTTGATGGCAGAGATATTCGATCCATGTCCCGTACAAGCTTACGTTCCGGCTATGGTATGGTTCTTCAGGAGACATGGCTGAAATCCGGTACGATTCGGGATAATATTGCTTACGGCAACCCCGATGCATCTATGGAAGAGATTATTGAAGCCGCTAAAAAGGCTCATGCCCATAGTTTTATCAAACGACTTCCAGATGGCTACGATACCGTCCTTGGTGAAGACAGCGGTTCCCTCTCTCAGGGACAGAAACAGCTGATCTGCATCGCCCGCATCATGCTGACCCATCCGCCGATGCTGATCCTGGATGAAGCCACTTCTTCTATTGATACGATGACAGAGATCCGAATCCAGAAGGCATTTTCAGAGATGATGGAAGGAAGGACCAGCTTTGTGGTGGCACACCGCCTCTCCACAATCAAAGAAGCGGATTGTATCCTTGTTATGAAGGATGGCCATATCATTGAACAGGGAAATCATGAAGAGTTGTTGAAAAAGAAAGGTTTTTATGAAAACTTGTATCGAAGTCAGTTTGTTCCATCCTGATTATTCAATTTACGCGACATATTCATAAATATTCAGGAATCTTTCTAAAAAATCTGTAAATTTTTCATCAAATGTGCTATACTTTTCTATGAGTAGTAATTCGCCATTCAGATGGCAAAAACATAAGAAAGGAAGTGTGTGTATGAATTTTTTCTCACCAGCTGAAGTAGCAAAGAATACTGTCGGCATAGGAAAAGGAAAAGCTGCTCTCCCTGCTAGCAAGATGTTGATCCTTGGAATCATGGCAGGTATCTATATCAGCTTTGCTGGTATCTGTTGTACAATGGCAGCAGTTGGAGTTCCGATCGCATCTACAGGAAAGATGGTAGGTGCTATGCTCTTCCCGGGTGGACTTTCCATGGTTCTTCTGGCAGGTAGTGAGCTGTTTACAGGAAACTCTCTGATGGTTATTTCTCTTCTTGAGAAAGAGATCACCTTAAAAGGAATGCTGAAAAACTGGGGAATCGTTTGGGTTGGAAACCTGATCGGTGCGATGATCATCGCAGCAGGCCCGGCTTTTGGACATACCATGAGCCTCTTCGGCAACGGTTACGGTGCATCCGCAATCGCAACAGCAGCAACAAAATGTTCCCTTACATTAGGAGATGCCCTGATCAGAGGTATCCTGTGTAACATCCTTGTATGTGTTGCAGTTTGGATCTCCTTCGCAGCTAAAGATGTTGCAAGCAAGATCATCGGTGTATTCTTCCCTGTAACCTTCTTCGTATTCTCCGGATTCGAGCATAGTATCGCTGATATGTACTTCGTATTCGCAGGATACTGGGCAAAATCTATTCCTGCATATGCACAGGCAGCAGTTGAAGCAGGTGCAAATCTGGATGCTATCAATCTTGGAACAATCTTTGGAAAATGTCTGATTCCTGTTTCTATCGGAAACGTGATCGGTGGTGTTTTCGTAGCAAGTGTTTACTGGTTTGTATATCTGAGAAAGAGCAAATAAGAGCTGGTAAAGACAAGATTAAAATTTAAAATCTGATGATTTAAAAAGGCTACCACAGTAATGCGTGGTAGCCTTTTTTTAGTGATTGCATTCTTATTCTTAATTGTTTTCGAAACGCAATGTCGGACAGCCTTAAAAGCTGTCCGACATGATTACAGTTCTTTTCTCTTCTGTTATGCTCTTATTTAATCACATCCCAGATCGGTGCAATCGTCACACCCTCTGCTTCCAGTCTGCTTCGAATTCTGGATACGAACGCCAGAGCCTTCACTCCATCACCATGTACACAGATGGAATCCGGAATGATCTCGATATCCTGTCCGTCTACAGCGGTAACCTTATGCTCTTTTACCATACGTACAACACGCTCAATAGCAAGCTCTTCATCAGTAACCATTGAATCAGGTCTGCTTCTTGGAACAAGGCTTCCATCAGGCATATAAGCACGATCAGCGAATACCTCCTGTGCTACAGGAAGGCCGATATCTCTTGCTGCTTTCACACTCTGGCTTCCTGCCAGTGCCAGGCAGATCAGCTCAGGATTGTAAGCCTGAATAGCTTTTGCGATTGCCAGTGCAAGATCATAATCCTTACCAGCCATATTGTAAAGTGCACCATGAGGTTTTACATGCTGCATCTTCATTCCGATACTCTTGGCAAATGCATCCAGTGCTCCGATCTGGTATGTAACATAGGCTGCTCCCTCCTCTGGAGTAACAACCATGTTTCTGCGTCCGAAGCCCATCAGATCCGGGAATCCCGGATGTGCACCGATTGCAATGCCGGCATCTTTTGCCATCTGAACAGTTTTTTTCATTACCATTGGATCTGCTGCATGGTAGCCACAGGCAATGTTACAGGAAGAAACAAGTGGAATGATCTTGTCATCCATACCCAGGGTATATCTTCCAAAGCTCTCACCGATATCACTGTTTAAATCTACTTTCACCATATTTTGCCTCCATAAATTGTATCTGTTCGTCCCTACAGTGAAGGATTTATGCTCCATTCTCTGTAGGTCATCCTATTCCTGATACCTATCCTAG
>JAKSRN010000208.1 GCA_024403585.1 Lachnospiraceae bacterium
TGGGTAAATGAGCTAGTTTTAATAAATGGAGGTGTTTTCATGACGCTTGAAGAAATCAGAAAAAGAAAAGATGAATTGGGAATGTCAGCGGCTACTTTAGCGGAACTCTCCCATGTCCCTCTCGGAACCTTACAGAAAATCCTGTCCGGAGAAACAAAAAGTCCCAGATATGCCACGCGAATGGCAATTGAGCAGATTCTGTTCGGGCAGCAGAAAAAGGTGCCGAATATGTTAGGAGAAAGTCCTGCTGAGTATGCGACTAACCGGAAAAAACAAGGGGAGTATACCCTTGAAGATTATTATGCATGGCCGGATGACCAAAGGATTGAATTGATTGATGGTGTAATTTATGATATGTCTGCACCGACTTTTATTCATCAGCGGTTTGCTTTCCATTTTGCTTATCTTGTCCAGAATTATATCGATAAAAAGGGTGGTTCCTGTATTCCTATGGTGTCTCCCGTTGATGTAAAACTGGACTGCGATAACAAAACCATGATCCAGCCGGATGCGTTGATTCTCTGCGATAAGAATAAGATCAGAAGATGGGGCATCGAAGGTGCACCGGATTTTATTCTGGAAGTTCTCTCGGATTCAACCAGAAAAAAAGATCTTACTATTAAACTGAAAAAATATATCAATGCAGGAGTGAAAGAGTACTGGATTTTGGATCCGCGAGATAAACGCCTGTATGTATATGATTTCAGAGATGAGGGAATTCCTGGGATTTACCCTCTGTCTGGAGAGGTTGGTGTTCGTATCTATGACGAGGAATTGAAAATCTGTCTGGATGATCTGGCAGCAATGTTTGCGGATGTTCCGGAAGAGAATAACTTTTCCAATTAGGATCGTAAGCGGAAAGTAAAGCGGACATTCGTATTCCGCTCTGCTTCATGCTCATGAACACGCAGCTGCGTGTTCAATTACCGATGTAGTTAACAATAAATCAGAATCGAGAAAAGCAACTATGAACAATATTATTGAAAACAAAACTTTTCATCTTGACTGGAAAGAAAGTATATACAGTGACGGTTCACCGCTCTTTGTCAGCAGATTGAACCCGCAAATCGGCGAGACCGTAACCATCCGCCTACGCATGCTGGAGAGCGCACCCATTACCCAGGCTGCCCTTCGCTACATCAAAGACGGCGGACAGCGACTTGCCCGAATGCAGATAAAGGAACGAAAAAACGGTCTTGTCTACTACGAAACCGAAATTACTATGACTGAAAACCGCCTTCGCTATCAGTTCTACCTGGTAGCTGATGGCAGCTTCTATTGCTATACACAGAACGGACTGACCGAGTATCTGCAGAATGAGACCTATGATTTCTGCCTGATGGCTGATTATGTTCAGCCGGAATGGGTGAAAAATTCGGTGTTTTACCAGATTTTCCCGGAGCGCTTCTGCAATGGAGATCCATCCTTGAACGTTAAAGATGGAGAGATGGAAATTGATGGGTTTAAATCGCAGGAGATCAAAGACTGGAATAGTGTGCCGGGGCATTATCCCGAGACACATTGTATGGATTTCTACGGCGGCGACCTTATAGGAATCAGGAAAAAGATTCCCTATCTGAAAGAACTGGGTGTGAATGCCATCTATCTGAATCCGATCTTTATGTCTCCGACCATCCACAAATACGACTGTATCGATTATGAGCACGTGGATCCGCATTTTGGAGGGAATGAAGCCTTCGCGGAGCTGATGAAGGAGGTACATGCCAACGGCATGAAGCTGATGCTGGACATATCCGTCAATCATACCGGTACCGATCACAGATGGTTTAATCGAGACGGCCACTATTTCCCGAAAACAACAGGAGCCTTTCATAATCCGGATAGTAAAGAGCGTTCCTACTATATCTTCTATGAAGATGGCAGCTATATGGGCTGGCTGGGTCATATGGAGATGCCTCAGCTGAATTACCGCGATCCAGCTGTACGAGAGAAAATCTATAAAGGACAGGATGCAATCCTTAAAAAATGGCTCCGCCCTCCATACTCCATCGATGGATGGCGTTTTGATGTAGCCGATGTAATGGCCAAATACGGCCCTGATCAGCTGGACAAAGAGGTATGGACAGAGATTCGTGCCAGCATAAAGGAAGAGAATCCCCAGGCAATTATCCTTGCGGAGGAGTGGACCGACTCATCTGAGTACCTGCAGGGAGATTTATGGGATTCCATTATGAATTATTATGGATGTGCCCGCATCCTCAGACCATTTGTGGGTATGAGCGATCCGTATCTGGATTCTGTGATGCACGCAGAGAACAGTCTGACAGGGATCAGCAGAAAGATGCCTGCCAAGGTGGTAAAAGAGCGTTTGAAGACCTTTAGTGGTTTGCTTCCTTTTGCCGTCCGTCAGAATCTTCTGAATCTGATCGACAGCCATGATGTGGATCGTCTGCATAACCGAGACGGATTGAATCTCAGAGATTACAGAGGTGCAGTGATCGCACAGTTTACTCTGCAGGGCGTTCCGTCCATTTATTACGGAGATGAAGCGGCGATCGATGGATATACGGATACCATCGAAGGCTGCAGATACCCGATGCCATGGGATAGTGGATTTGAAAAGGGCGAGTGGTATAAGCTCTATCATGATCTGACATGGCTACGAAGAGACCATAAGGCATTTTCAGAAGGAACCTTCCAGTTTCTGTACGCAGAAGGCCAGGTGCTGAGTTTTGCGAGACAGACAGAAGAGGAGTGCTGGATTTCGGTGATCTCTACAGAGGAAGAGGAACGGGAAATCGTCCTTCCAATCAAAATCCTTGGAGCGGATCCGGCAGGACTTGAGAAAATGCTTGCAATAGGTAAGGATGCACTTGGTGAAAGTATTAAAATATGTGAAGCTGATGGATTCCTGAAGATTACAGTACCTGCACATGAATCCTATCTCTTCCGGCTTTGATTCCGAAAGGAGAAAAACATGAAAAAAGTAGGGTTTGGAACAAAAAGAACAGAAGCACCAGCCATCGTGATTGGCTGTATGCGTCTGGCAGAAATCCTGAAGGCTTGCGAGATCCGCCTTACAAGAGAAGAGTGGTATACTTTGTATCTGGCAGCAGGACACCCGTTACCATAAATTGTTGTGAAAGCTTTGTGAAGATAAGTGAAAAATAGGTGACGGTGTGGTACAATAGCTAAGCAGAAAAAATCTGCCGTAAGATGTGCATTTCGTATTTTCATAAAGGAGGACTTGTATATGTATTGGTGGGACCCAACTTATATTTTAGTAATAATTGGTGCAATCATCAGTGGAATCGCATCCATGAATGTCAATAACACGTTCAACTCTTATAGAAGAATGTTGAACTCAAACGGCCTGACTGCACAGCAGGTAGCCATGAACATTCTCCATGGCGCAGGTATCTATGATGTGCGGATCGAGAGAATCAAGGGAAGTCTGACAGATCATTATTCCCCGAATGAAAAAGTGCTGAGATTATCCGATACCGTTTACAATTCGCAGTCCGTAGCAGCCATTGGCGTAGCAGCACATGAGTGTGGGCATGCGATCCAGCATATGGTCGGCTATGCTCCGCTGAAACTGCGTTCCGCATCCGTACCGGTTGCCAATATCGGATCCTGGCTGTCCTGGCCGGTGATCGTGATCGGTCTGATCCTGGGACAGACCGGACTGGCAAGGGTAGGCGTTATGCTCTTTACCTTTGTAGTAATATTCCAGCTTGTCACACTGCCTGTAGAGTTTGATGCATCTCAGCGTGCCATCAATATCTTAAGAGACAGTCGTATGCTGGAGGGAGAAGAATTAAGAGGTGCAACCAAGGTGCTGAAAGCAGCGGCACTGACTTATGTGGCAGCACTGTTCGCCAGCCTGCTGCAGCTGTTAAGACTGGTTATGATCGTCAACAGAAGTAATAATCGAAGAAGATAAGGTAAAAAATGTGCGTTGAACTACGAACAGATCAGTAGTTCAACGCACTTTTTTGCGTAAATCTATTTCTTACCTGAAATATCTCTAAACTGAAATATCTCTAAACTGAAATATCTCTAAACTGAAATATCTCTAAACTGAAAT
>JAKSRN010000209.1 GCA_024403585.1 Lachnospiraceae bacterium
TGCTGTGTTTCCTGCAACTCTTGTTTCTGTTCCTGCGGCTGAACATCTGCCCGCAGGGACACAGCGGTTAATGCCGCTGTGCCCACTACTGCTGCAGCTAACAGAAAGGGAAGAACCAATCTTCCAATTCTCTGCATAAGCACTCCTTTCTCAGTCTTTACAGGTCTTTGCACACATCTTGATGAGGTACTGATCGACCATTCTTGCTGCATGATAACGAAGTTTCATGTCCTGAGGGATACTCTTGTTGCTTCCAAATCTTCTCTCACGAGTGGAGTGAAGAGCTGAGAGAATACGGATATTCTCTGTACTGCTTACATAGCAGCAGTTGCTGGTATCTTTCGGTTTCACCTTTTTGTTGAGACCGGCTGACTGGATCACTGTATAGAGCCATGCAGATTCTTCTTTTCCAAAAAGAAGTTTGGAACAATCGGACTGTCTGTTTGCCTTCAGAAGAGTTTTGATAAAATCAACAAGATATGATTCTTTTTTATCTTTACCATTAATCTGAGCTACCTCTTCCTGTACTGTAAGCTTCTCAGTCTCTTCTTCCTCGATGAAATCATCGTCATCGCCCCACCAAGGATCTTTTTCTGCTGTATTTGTCACTTTCTGAATTGTAAAACCAGGCAGAATTGGATTTTTGTCCTGAACCATACCACAGGCCACTTCGTTCTTGTCTGCTTCTGACTGCATCACGATCTCAATAAAGGCCGGATCACAACCGATCTTTTCAGCGATCATGTTTCTGAAGAGTACTCCTACCGGTGTGTTTCCGAATTCTGTACCTTCTTCACCAAGCAGTTTCAATCCTTTGGAACCACCACCATAAAGGTAGATCGGGAAAGTTCCATCAACCATATTTTCTCCCAATACAGTTTCCAGATAGCAGGATACAATATAGAAAAGGACTGCATAGCGGAGGATCAGTAATGCTTTTGTCTTTGGTGAGATATGATTCAGATCAATGCCATAATCTTCGATCAATGTAAGCAGCTCGTTACGAAGAGTTTCATGGTTCTTTCCATCACGATACATCTCTTCTGATACCTCTACCTGATTCAGCAGTTCCTCACAACGGTTTACCTGATTGGTAAATTCAGTAGAGTTATCATTTACCCAGATATTGGCAAATGCTTCATCCGGCTCCTGTCCATACACTTCCTGATAACGGTCAGAGGACTGTTTCTTTGGCGCATACATATGGACCAGGGTATCGATGAGGATATCATCTCCTGCGTATTTTAATGACATCTGGTTCTTGAATTCAAATTTTGCACCATCCGCTGATGGAGAGAATACAGAGATATCACTGGTTCCGTCACCAATATCTACGCTGGCAAAACCAATATGAGTTGCTGCCATTACGTTCGGTTTGTTAAGAGTGTAGTTTGCTACTGCAACCGCTTCTGTCCAGAGTTTCAGTGGATGAATCTTTACTTTATTGGCAGCTACCATCGGCCACTGTTTCATCTCAACCATCAGGCTGCTCCAGGCATTTTTAACAGGCTCGTTTAACTCTTCGTTCGGATAGCTGGCGTTGATCTGGATCTCGCCTTTTCCCATCGCGATCTGCTCTGCAATGATTGGGAAAGTGATCTCACGAAGGAAGGTAAGGATATCATTTCTGTTGGACTCACCGAATTTGATATCTGTTTTCAGATAGCAGTATCCAGGATGCTCAAGCTCCTTCTTTTCTGCTTCCAGAAGGTTCATTGTGGCTCCGCATACATTCATGAATGTTCCGTCTTTATGGATTCCGGCAGCTCCGATTCCATCCGGGTATGCCATAAGAGCTGTTCTTACCTTACATTTTTTCTTCTCATCGTAAGCACTGCTTAAGCGATAAGTTTTTTCAATTGGCAAAGCCTGCTGCTGTGGAATAGATGTGATACTCATAAAATGGTCTTTCTGAATGAAATCCACCATCTTGATCTCATCAGTTCTACAGTCTCTGATCGCTACAACAGAGTTGGCAGTTCCCATATCAAAGCCCAGGATTGCCACATCGGAATTCTTATGCTGCTGATCGGAATGCTCTTTGATGCAGAGTGCACCCAGCTCTTTTTCCACTCCTCCTTCTGAATAGGAGAAAGACAGCATATCCGGCATAGCCTTCAGACAGTAGCGATGGTATTTTTTATGGGTAGTATCCTCGGAACGATAGTACATCTCCGGAATTCTGAGTACTTCACTTTCCTCACACATGATACTGATCGGCTGATCATCCTCAACCTTTTTAACCACTCTCATATCCGGACTGCATGGATCATCTGCCACGAAAAATGCATACAGATCAGTCTGTACCGCTTCGTTATAAGAATTCGGGATATAATTCTTGGCAAAAACATGCGGAAAACTTGTGAGCCAGCGGATATGTGCCGCATCATAGACTTTCTCAATTGCATAATCAATATGTGTAACAGCATGGCGAAGATGCAGTACGACTTTGCAGGCATCATTGCCTTCTGTCACTGAACCGCCGATATAGATCAGTTTCTGTTCTACAAGAGATTCACAACCTTTCTTCATGAATGGAAGCAGGGCTTCGTAGGTCTCAATCTCATCAGAATCGTAAGCCTTTTTGTTCAGAACCAGTCTGGAACGACCTAAGAGTCTGCTTTCTACAGTCTGTGTCATACCAGGTTTTTCGATAGAGGTGGTGCACGGAACAAGGGAAAGTACATCTGTCATCTCCACCGCTTCCAGCTTACAACCCAGTTCAGCTTTACGGAATAAGCCTTTTACGCAGCTCAGCGGAGCAGGTACCGGAAGAACAGATAATCCTTTTTTGATCACTCTGTCAGTAAACTGAATGGAGTCGGTATCAGTGATCTGATCTGCACCAACAGTAACCTTCACAGCACGGATCAGATTGAAAAGGAAATCGTCTGCATGATCAGAAAGAAGCTGATCAAGCCATGCTACAAAACGTCTCTTCTCCTCCAGGTTCAGCTGGCTTACCTTCCAGTCATAGAGGATATCTGTCTGCTCGAGACCTTTGACCGGGAACAGGATGGTTCTTGCATTGACAAAAGCCATAAGAGAATCATTGCTGTATACCATAATACAGTTCTTCTCCTCTGCATCGGTGAGATCTTCACCGATGCATCTGCTTTTCTTTTCCTCATTATTGAAGAAGTCCGCACGTGCCAGTGTCAGTGCAAGTGCATGCTCATTCTCAATCACGGTATCCTTAGTGCCAACTGCCTCAAAGCGGACAACGCCACCTTTTCCATCTTTTAAACAGACCTCCTGCAGCATCTTCTGATACAGTTTAAAGCTCCAGTTATTAGTTACATATGCTTTAAATAAAGGATTGTCCATGGAGTAGTTAGAGGTCGGGATTTTTTCCAGTTCATGAAGAGAATCCTCAAAGTTCTCTGAGTAACCATTCACGCTGTTACGTCCTTTATAGCTATCCTCACAGAATCTTCCTCTGTTTCCTGCCCCCTGGCCTGCTGCCATCTCACCCATCTCTTTCAGTGGATTCTCCAGCAATACTCTTACAACACCAATGTTATTAGCGACCAGTGTCTGGTCTTTTTCGCTCTCCTCACCAGGTAAAAAATGATGTTTGATTGATCTACTCATTATAATTCTCCTCCTTACTGCATCAGAACAACAGAAATCTTATATACAGCCTCTACGATCAGCTGTACGATTTTATCAGCGGCTGTTTCCGGATCGCTGATGCTTGCAGTTTTCTTAATTTCTTTTGCAAGCTCATCATCCTCTGCCAGTTCATACATGATCTGGCTGCCGTCCAGCCCGGTTTCAACTGTTGTAACAATTCCATCTGTAAGCTGATCCGGTACACAGAAACCTTTTTTAGTGATCTCAAAACAGTTAAATAAATCAAATCTTGTAGTCAGATGATCCTCTAAAATGTCCTGATTAAAAAGCTCTACAACCGCTCTTCCGGTTCCCAGCTGTGTGGTTTCCTGAATCTCTTTGAAGCAGGTCATGTATGCTTCACA
>JAKSRN010000021.1 GCA_024403585.1 Lachnospiraceae bacterium
GCATCGAGAACCTTGGTCTCTTTGCTGTATCCCATAAGTTTTGCAATTTCTTTCATAACATATATCTCCATTTCTATTGACATTCATACGAGACGAAACACGCTCTGCGAGTTTCGCTCGTTCGCGAGCAGTCGCCAAATCCATACCAGCATGCACTTGGCTCGTTGCCTTCGCGAAATATAAACGCGCCAGCACTTTGTACCTTTAAAGTGTTGACGCGTTTTAGTATACTATCAATTTCTCTTCTTGTAAACTGTTTTTTCAAAAACACGAGCACTAAAGCAGACACTCTGATGCTCTTGTTTTTCATTCAATGGTTCATCCGCCCATAATTTCGATTGTAATTGCTTCACCCTTCTCCACAGAAACAGAAGCATGTACAAAGTCATACGCGGCGAATGCATCCTCCATCTTACTGATCTCCGGATTTCTGGAATCCCTCACTACCGTTTGATCAGTGATCCTGCATACACCAATCTGTGCATAATAGAATTCATCCGCTGCCAGGATCCAGGCACCTGCTGTTTCATCATAGCTCAGATCCATATAGTTGTTGATCACATAATGGGTATCATCCTTTTTATCCAGAATCTGAACTTCTATTCCCATGAAGTCAGCGTCTGTATGATTAATAATACTTCCCTCTTTCAGGGTCTTTACTTCTGCGTCCGATATCCAGAATGGGACTGTTGCTGCAAGGGTCAGCTTATCTCCCTCCAGATAGGTGCTGTTCATCGAACAGGCATAGGTTCCATCCATGACCTCCCATGTTTTGGTATATTCCATACCATTTCCATCGTGGATCACATCTGTATCCGGATCTTCATTGATCAGAATCCCCACTTCTGTCAGACTGCTGTCCATAAGGGAGAGCGTTGTATCATCTACCTTTTTCCAGAAGCCGACCTTTCCATCTGTCTGGCGATCCTTATCATAGATCATATAGGTTTTTCCGCTGGAAACCTGAATATAGCTTCCATCTTCAGCCTGCCAGGTATAAGGATCAATACATTCGGAACCTGTTAACGGCTGTCCGTCCGTCACTTCTGCATCCGGATCAACCATCATATGGTCTGCTGCGGTTCCATCTCCCACATATGCATCCGCATCGGCAGTATTCTCATCCGTCTTACTGGTGGAATCAGCAGAGTCTGCAGCAGATACTCCGGAAACAGTGTTTTCTGTAGTTGGTTTTTGCGTTCCGCAGCCAGCGATCATTCCAATGATCAGCACGCAGGAAAGCATAACAGCTATGTTCTTTCGCATATACACACCTCCTGTTATTCATCCCCCTCTGGCCCCTTCCTACGTCTTTACGCCCTCTGGAAGGGGAATGCTTGCCGTGTTCACAGTTTTGTCTTCTTTGCCAGTTCCCGCATCTCTCTGGCAGTATTCTCTACCGCTGAGGTAATTTCTGCCCCGCCCAGGATTCTTGCCAGTTCCTTTACGGATTCAGCTTCTGAAAGCGGATAAATCCTTGTCAGGGTTTCCTGATCCTCCACCATCTTCCGGATCTCAAAATGACGGTCTGCCATGGCTGCGATCTGAGCCAGATGGGTGATGCAGAGAACCTGGTGGTTTCTGCCGATCTCTGCCATCTTTTCAGATACCTTCTGGGCAGTTCTTCCACTGATTCCGGTATCAATCTCGTCAAAGATCAATGTTTCTGTATCATCCTGGTCTGCCAGAATGGTGCGGATGGCCAGCATGATTCTGGACAGCTCACCGCCGGATACTACCCTGTCAAGAGGTCGGATAGCTTCTCCAGGGTTTGTGGAAATCCGGAATTCCACCACATCAAAGCCGTTTCTTCCGTAATCAGCTGTTCTTGAAAAACCAATCTCAAAACGAACATCCAGGAAATTCAGATCCTTCAGTCCTTTGATGATCTCAAGCGTCAGTTTACCGGCACATTCCCGGCGAAGTTCTGATAATTTCTCAGAGCTCTTCAGAAGGAGTTTTTCTGCTTCCTCTGTCTTCTGCTCCAGATTTTTGCGGATTACTTCATAATTCATCAGTGTATCCAGACGCTGCTGTTTCTTTTCTCTGGCTTTCAGAATCTCTTCCGTGCTGTTACCAAACTTGGATTTGAGATGGTTGATCTGATCCAGCCTGCTTTCTGTCTCATAGAATTCCTTCTCTGAAAAAGTGAAGTCATCCAGATAGCGGCTGATATCTCTGTTAAAATCTGCAAGGATGGCATCCACATCCATCAGGGTATCCTGCAATCCCTTCAGACTTTCATCGTACTCTGCAACCGTACTCAGTTCTCTTACTGCTCTTCCGCAGAGGTCACCGGCCCCTTCTCCGGAACCGGTCAGCTGGTACACAAGGCCCAGTGACTGCACGATCGTACGGCTGTTGTTCATGATTCTGTAGCGTTTTTCCAGTTCCTCTTCTTCTCCCGGAATAAGCTCTGCTTCATCGATCTCATTGATCTCAAATTCCAGGAAAGAAATCTCTCTGGCACGTTCTTCTTCTCCTAACTGATACTCAGCCAGTTCTTTTTTCAGGCCTCTGTATTCCTTCCATTCTTTCTCAACCTTTTCCAAAGTGTCTTTCAGGACACTCTTTCCGAAAGAATCCAGGATTTCCAGCTGCTTCTCTTTATATAGAAGAGACTGGTGATCATGCTGTCCGTGAATATCCAGAAGAAGGGAAGATACCTCCTTCAGTCTGCCCATGGTACAGCTTTCTCCGTTGATCCTGCTGATACTACGTCCGCCTGACAGCTTTCGCGTGATGATCAGCTGCTCATCCGGCAGTTCTACTTCCATCTCTTCCAGCTTCTGGCGGATGGCAGCATTCTCAATATGAAAGATCAGTTCCACCAGCGCGGAATCAGCACCGTCACGGATTATCTCTTTTGTCATCTTTTTACCCAGTGCCAGGTTGATGGATCCAAGAAGAATGGACTTACCTGCACCGGTCTCTCCGGTAAGAATATTCAGACCCGGACCGAATTCCACATCTGCTTCCTCGATCAGGGCCAGGTTTTTTACATGCAAATTTGTCAGCATCTGTTTTTTATTCCAATCCTTTCAAGTCGGAGCTCATTTTGCCCCCACCTGAGAAAACTTGTATTTTGCCCCCACCTATAGAGGAGGGGACATCTCCTTCTGGTTATAAGGATGCCAATATCCGGCTCATCTTTTCACGCACCAGCAGTGCGTCTTCGTTGGTCCGGATGGCACACATGATTGTATTGTCTCCGGCAATGCATCCGACGATCTCCGGCCAGTTCCACTCATCAATCACTGCCGCTGCCGCCATGGCCATACCCGAAGCTGTTTTGATCACAAGAATATTCCCCGCAATATCCATAGACACATAGGATTCTTTCAGTACACGGGCAAAACGTTCCGCCTGATTCTGCTGGGCATTCTGCGGCATGGAATAGTGCAGTCTGCCCCGGTCATCTGCAACCTTGGTCAGTTTCAGCTGGCGGATGTCTCTCGATACTGTGGCCTGAGTAACTGTAAAGCCCTCTTCATTCAGTCTGGCGGCCAGTTCCTCCTGTGTCTCAATATGAAATTCTCTGATTAATTTAATAATCTGCTCATGTCTGGCTGATTTCATTGTCATCTCCATCGGAGAGAGTCTTCCCATCCTCTCTCTTCTATATAAAAACTTGTGTGGCAAAGCCTGTTTCCATCAAAGGTCTGTCATCTTTCTTCTCAGGACCTCAAGGAAACTGCTGTTATGTATCTTTACAAATACCGTGTCGATCTCTGCACGGCTGATCTCTACCCTGTCCCCTGTAAGCAGCGGAAGTTTGGCATCACCGTCAAAGTATACACAGGCCTCTTCCTTCTCCACCTCACGTCCTGGTCCCAATTCGACTGAGATCACATTCTCCGGCGGAAGGATCACACTCCTTTTATTCAGAGAGTGTGGGGAAAGAGGGGTCATAACAAACAGGTTGGCCTGTGGTGATACGATCGGACCCCCTGCTGACAGGCTGTAGCCGGTGGAACCGGTAGGTGTCGCAAGGATCACGCCATCCGCCCTGTAGGTATTTAAGTAGTCTCCATTGACATAATTGTCAAACTGAAGAACCTTCAGTCCTTCTTTTCGTGCGATGACAATGTCATTCAGGGCAATCGCCTCCCCCATAAAGGTCTTGCCTCTGAAGACTTTTCCCTTCAGCATCATACGTCGCTCTGTGGTATATCTGTCATCCATCAGATGATCCAGCGCATGGAAAACGGTATTCCGATCCACTTCAGCCAGATATCCGAGAGTTCCCAGGTTAACACCAAAAAGCGGGATCCTGCGGCCTGCCACGTCTCTGGCTGCCCTGATCAGAGTTCCATCACCGCCAAGAACTATGATACAGTCTGTGTCATCCGGAATCAGCGAAGCATCCAGATGTCCCGGGAAAAGCTTATTCACAGCCATGCCGGTTTCGCATGTACCGCAGATTTTTCCCTGTTCCTGCAGATAATCCACAATGGTATAGGTTACCTGCAGATCCTTATCCTTCGCCCTGTTTGTAATGATATAAAACTTATCCATATATTTTTAAGCCGGATCACTCTTTTGCATTCAGTGAACCGTGAGCCTCCTTTACGATCGCTTCCGCAGTTTTTTTCCAATCCTCCAGAGAAACGCTCTGTTTCTCTGCTTCCGGACTTTTCTTCAGATGCAGAAGGTATTCAATATTTCCTTCCGGTCCCTTGATTGGAGAAAATTCCAGATGAAGAAGGAGAAAGCCTAAAGAGGCTGCGAATTCCATCACCATCTCAATGACTTCCAGGTGTACTTTCGGGTCTCTGACAACACCCTTCTTACCCACCTTCTCTCTTCCTGCTTCGAACTGTGGTTTGATCAGGCACACCATCTCCGCTGTATCTGCCATCAGATTTTTTACCGGCGGAAGCACCTTGGTCAGAGAAATAAAGGATACATCAATGGACACAAATTCCGGTGCCTCCTGAATATCTTCAGGAACCACATAGCGGATATTGGTTCTCTCCATGCATACAACCCTTGGATCATTGCGCAGCTTCCAGTCCAGCTGTCCGTGTCCGACATCCACGGAATAGACCTTTACTGCTCCGTTCTGAAGCATACAGTCTGTAAAACCGCCGGTGGAACTGCCCACATCCATGCAGGTTTTTCCTTTCAGATCCAGGGCAAAATGTTTGACTGCCTTATCCAGTTTCAAACCTCCCCTGCTTACAAAAGGAATCGGATTTCCTTTGATGGTGATCTTTACTGTATCAGGAAAAGTGGTGCCCGGTTTGTCTTCACGCTGGCCGTCCACCAGAACCTCTCCTGCCATGATCAGTGCCTTCGCCTTCTCTCTGGAAGGAGCCAGGCCCTGCTGTGTTACTAATATATCTAAACGTTCTTTCATAGTCTTTTACTCTCCTGTCGGCAGCTCTACCGCTTCTGTTCTGCCGGAATCTTCCCCCAGCAGCTGCTCTACTCTCTGTGTCACCGCTTCAAAGTCCAGTCCCAGCATCTTTCTCTGCCAGTCTGGTGAACCATGTCCCACAAAGGCATCTCCAATGGCACAGACAGCCACCTCTACAGGAAGTTTTTCTTCCCTTACAAAGTCAGCAACCTGCTCGCCAAATCCGCCAATCCGGGCATTCTCCTCGAGGGTGACAAAATATCTGTGATCTGCTGACAGCTCTCTTAAGAGTTCTCCATCAAGAGGTTTCACAAATCTGGCATTCACAAGCGTGATCTCCACACCTTTTTCATGAAAATGCTCTCTCACCTGCTCTGCCACCTCCACCATAGCACCCACTGCCAGTAATGCCAGTGATTTGCCGCGGCTGATGACTTCTGCCTTTCCCCTGACAAGAGGTGCACGGTGCTCTTCCAGACCGGTATAGGCAGCTCCCCTTGGATAACGGATTGCAACCGGTCCTTTGGCTGCTGTTGCAAAACGGAACATTTCCTGTAATTCCCAGCCGTTTTTAGGTGCCATGACTGTCATATTCGGCATAACAGAAAGATAAGACAGATCAAAGCATCCCTGATGGCTCTTACCATCAGCTCCTACCAGACCCGCACGATCCACCATAAAGACTGCAGGCAGATTCTGCATGCAGATATCATGCATCAGCTGGTCAAAGCCTCTCTGCAGGAAGGAAGAATACACTGCGAATACCGGATGCAGGCCGCCAAGAGCAAGTCCCGCAGCAAAAGTCACTGCATGACCCTCGGCAATTCCCACATCGAAGAAACGCTCCGGAGCCTGCTGTGCAAATTTTGCAAGACCGGTTCCTTCCCGCATGGCAGCTGTCACTGCCACGATCTTTTTGTTTTTCTTACCCTCTTCACAGAGGACATCACTGAGCATGCAGGCATAAGACGGTCCGCTCTTTTTCTTTGGCTGTCCGGTTTTAACGATATACGGTCCGGTACCGTGGAATTTTGCCGGCTCCTTCAGTGCAGGCCCATAGCCCCTTCCCTTCTGGGTGATCACATGTACCAGAACAGGTCCCTGGAAGCGTTTTGCCTCCTCCAGCACACGGATCATCTGGGAGATATTGTGGCCATCCACCGGACCCAGATAGGTGATTCCCATATTTTCAAAGAACATACCCGGAATAACCAGCTGTTTAATGCTGCTCTTGGTCTTTCGCAGGGTATCCACCATATTTTCTCCTACCCTTGGCAGCTTCTGAAGGGCTGAAGTAACCCCCATCTTGATATCTGTATAGCAGGTAGAAGTACGGATCTTGCCAAGATATTTTGAAAATCCGCCTACATTTTTATTGATGGACATCTCATTGTCATTGAGCACCACCACATAATTCTTTTTCAGTTCTGCCAGATTGTTCAAAGCTTCGAAAGCAATACCACCTGTGAATGCACCGTCACCGATCACAGAAACAACCGAATAGTTCTGTTTCATCAGATCTCTTGCTTTCACATAGCCCAGACCACAGGAAATAGAAGTGGAACTGTGTCCGGTATCGAAGCTGTCACAGCTGCTCTCTGATCTTCTTGGAAAACCGCTGATACCGCCCTCCATACGAAGATGGTCAAATTCCTCTTTCCGTCCTGTCAGGATCTTATGAGTGTAAGCCTGATGTCCCACATCCCAGACAATCTTATCCTCCGGCAGATTGTAAACGCGGTGCAGGGCAATGGTCAGCTCGATCACTCCCAGATTGGATCCCAGATGTCCTCCGGTCTTGCTGAGACTTCTGATCAGAAACTGTCGGATCTCATCTGCAAGAAGGGGGAGGTCCTTTTCAGGAAGCTTCTTTACATCATTTGGCTTTTTGATTTTTTCTAACATATATATAATCCTAGTTTTTGCGAAGTGCCATATACAGAAGAAGTTCACGAAGGAAGACACCTGTCTCTTCTCCTGCTCCGCTCTCCTGTTTTCTCTTTTGAATCATAGAATCCAGTAGCGAAACAGCCTCTTCTGTCAGACGCTGCACTTCCGCAGCGGCTCCGTCAATACCGCGAAGTGTAACATAGGTTACTTTCTGATTTTTCTCATCCGAATGAACCGGCTTACCCAGTTCCTCGGTTGTGCTGGTCTGATCCAGAATGTCATCCTGAATCTGGAATGCCAAGCCGGTCAGACGTCCGATCTGCTCCATTCCTTTGATTTCCTCCTCAGAAGCCCCAGCCAGAACGGCTCCGGCCATCAGAGGTGCCTCCAGAAGTGCGGAGGTCTTATTGAGATATATATAATCCAGTTCCTTTTCTGTAAGTGCACTTCCCTGATTCTTTTCATTCAGTACATCTACACTCTGTCCGCCCAGCATACCATAGACGCCTGTCTTAGAAGCTAAGATCTGCAGTGCCCGCATTCCTTTCGGAACCCGCTGTGCATCCCAGGTGCAGACAGTTTTCAGAACAGTTTCATATGCATAATTCAGAAGCGCATCGCCACTGAGCACACCCAGCGCTTCGCCGAACAATGCATGTGTGGTTTTCTTTCCTCTTCTATATTCATCATTATCAATGGCAGGGAGATCATCATGGATCAGGGAATGGGTATGGATCATCTCAATAGCTGCCATAAAAGCTTCTTCTTCCCTGGCTGAAGCTCCAAACAGATGGTAACTCTCCATCAGAAGGATCGGACGGATTCTTTTGCCGCCTGCCAGCATACTGTAGTTCATGGCTCTGATCAGACTTTCCGGAAACCCTTCCTCTGCAGGAAGAAATCCCTGAAGGATCTGATTTGCCTCTTTTGTTTTTTCAATCAACTGCTCTTTAAAATTCAATTAACTTTCCATCCTCACTGATCTGGAGCATCTTTTTCTCCACCAGATCGATTCTTTCACTGCAGTGTTTCAGCAGCTGCATTCCCTCTGCATACAGCTGAAATGACTCTTCCAGCGAAATAGTTCCGCCTTCCATCTGCTGAACAAGCTTGTCCAGTCTGGAAAAACTCTCTTCAACTGTCAGTTCCTCTGCTGCCTTCTGTGTTGCTGTATCTGCCATGTTGTTCTTTTCCTTCACTTATGATTCGCAGGCTACCCGGTAATTGAATAACCGGGAATCCTTATTCTTGCTCCTGGAATTCTTCACCGAATCCCATTCCTGCCTGTATCTCCTTTACCTCGGCTAAAAGACTTCCGTCTCTGACATAGACTTTCAGCTGCTCTCCCTTTTGAATCTGGGAGATTGACTTGACCGGTTTCTCCCCGGCTTCCACAAAGGAGTAACCCTGATTCAGACGGTCCAGAGGAGAACATCCCTTCACCCGTCCGATCCGGATCTGAAGCTGCATCCTTTTCTCCTTCAGAATACGGAATGCATGCTGTTGAAGACTCTGCTCCAGATCTGCAAGTCTCTGTCTTTTTTCCCGGATCTGATTCTCCGGGCTCAGATAAGTCCATCTGCTCTGGTAGCCCTGCAGCTGCAGGCGTTTTTCCCGGATTCGCATATCCATCAGATTCTGCAGTCTTCTTCTGTACTGCTCTTTCTGATCCAGAATCTCACGGATATCCTTCACTGCCAGTTCCGCTGCCGCAGAAGGAGTAGGCGCATAGAGGTCAGCCACATAATCGCTGATCGAGGTATCCGTCTCATGTCCCACTGCAGAAATGATCGGCGTGCTGCAGTTGAAGATGGCTCTTGCCACTTCCTCCTCATTAAAGGCCCAAAGATCCTCCAGTGAACCACCGCCTCTTCCGACAATGATCACATCCGGTTTCATGGCATCCAGGGTCTCAATTCCCCTGCAGATACTCTCCACAGCACCATCTCCCTGTACCAATGCAGGATACAGGATCAGCTGTACATAAGGATTTCTTCTTCCCGCAATATTCCGGATATCCTGAACTGCCGCTCCTGTAGGAGATGTGACGATACCGACGGTCCGGACGAAACGCGGAATCGGCTGCTTGTATTCCTGGGCAAACATGCCCATCTCTTCCAACTCCGCTTTAAGCGCAAGAAACCGCTCATACAGAATACCGGCCCCTTCTTTTACAATCGACCTGGCGTACATCTGATAGCGGCCATCTCTCTCATATACATCCACGCTTCCTGTCACAACCACCTTATCTCCGTCCCGCATGGCGAATGCCAGCCCCCTCCTTGCAGAGGCAAACATGACACAGTTCATGGAGGACTTCTGATCCTTCAAAGTGAAATAGATATGACCGGAACCATGGTATTTGCAATTGCTGACCTCACCTCGTACAGAGATGCGGGTCAGCATAAAATCCTGTTGAAACAGGTGTTTGATATACCCATTCACCTGGGTTACCGAATAGATATTACTCAAAATTAAGCCTCTGTTTCGCGGGCGATCTTTCCAAGAACACCATTGATAAAGGAAGCAGACTCATCACCGCCAAAGCTCTTAGCGATCTCCACTGCTTCATTGATTGCTACGCCTGTCGGGATTCTGTCATCGTATTTCACTTCATATACTGCCAGACGAAGAATTGTGAGATCTACTTTACTCATACGGTCTGTCTTCCATCCTTTGGAGCTTGCATTCAGGAGTGCATCGATCTCCGGAAGTTTTTCCTGGATCAGCTGATATTTCTCCTTGATATATGCAGACTCCTCTTCTGTTGGCACGATCGCATTCTCCTCTTCGGAATCGTCTTCCATATTTTCCAGATACAATGCCATCTGCTCTGACATATCTTTCTGGTCATTGAACAGTGCCATAAACAGAAGTTTAAAAATTGCTTTTCTCTGCTCGCTTCTCTTCATTGTCATCTCCTTGTATGAATCAGACTATAGATAAGGGGGCTCTGAGAATATGTCATTCCAGATCCCCCTCCTGGTACTAGCTGTTATTATGCCGGGTCCAGTACAACATCCGCAATTCCCACATCCACGCCGGATACTTCCAGTCCTGTCATTGTTTCGATTGCAGTTTTTACTCGTTCCTGAACCGCTTTGCTGGTTTCCGGAATATTGTAGCCGTACTTGATATTCAGAACGATTCTGACCTGAACGACATTCTCCTTAACTTCGATCTTGACACCTTTTGCAAGATTCTTCATTCCCAGCTTTGCTACAAGCTCATTTGTAATATTTCCAACCATTGAGTCAACACCCTCTACCTCTGTAGCAGCGAGACCTGCAATGATCGCTACGACTTCATCAGCGATCTGTACTGTACCGATCGTATTATCATCGTAGATTGTATATGTATTTCTATTTTTATTGTCTGCCATGTCAAACCCTCCTTATGAATTCAGATGACTGCATTCTGTTTTATACCTGGGATCATCCATATAAGATGCCCATTATTGGTTTTATTATAACAAAAAGCAGGGTAAATGAAAAGCATCCTTTCCATCAGTTTTTACTGAACTCCTCCAGTACCAGACCTTCATTACGATCCAGTACCATACCAACACTCCAAGAGTTGATAAAGAGAAGCAGCGGATTGCCCTTCAGATCCATAACCTTCTTCATATCAGAAGTGCCCACAAGGCGGTCAAGATTGACTTCTTCTTTATTACCGATCCAGCGGATATATTCGTATGGCAGCATATCCAGACGGATCTCTACGTTGTATTCATTCTCAAGACGATATTTCAGAACATCGAACTGAAGGACACCGACAACACCCACGATGATCTCTTCCATTCCGCCCTTTGCCTCCTGGAAGATCTGGATCGCACCCTCCTGGGCGATCTGATTAATACCCTTTACAAACTGTTTTCTCTTCATGGAATCCAGCAGGGCAACACGTGCAAAATGCTCCGGTGCGAAGGTAGGGATACCTTCATAGGCAAATTTCTTGCCCGGTGCACAGATCGTATCACCGATGGAGAAAATACCCGGATCAAAGATACCGATGATATCTCCCGCATAGGCTTCATCCACCACGTGTCTGTCATCTGCCATCATCTGCTGCGGCTGAAGAAGACGCATCTTCTTATTGCCCTGTACATGATACACCTCACGGGTTGCATCAAATTTACCGGAGCACACACGCATGAAAGCAATTCGGTCACGGTGATTCTTGTTCATATTGGCCTGGATCTTGAATACAAATCCGGAGAAATCCTCCTTCATCGGATCGATCACGCCTGCATCACTGTTTCTCGGAAGCGGAGTCGAAGTCATGGTCAGGAAGTGTTTCAGGAAGGTCTCTACACCAAAGTTTGTCAGTGCAGATCCAAAGAATACAGGGGAAAGCTCTCCCTTGCTTACCAGTTCCTGGTCAAATTCTGCTGCAGCACCGTCCAGCAGTTCGATCTCGTCTTCCAGAGTCATCTTCTGCTCTTCAGATACAACATCCAGAAGATGCGGATCGTCTACATCGATGACTTCCTCGATACCCTCTTTTGTACCCTTCTGTGTATCAGAGAATACCAGCACCTTCTGTGTGTTTCTGTCATACACACCCTTGAAATTTTTACCGGATCCGATCGGCCAGTTGATCGGACAGGTTGCGATGCCCAGCTCCTTCTCGATCTCATCCAGAAGATCGAAGGTATCATTGGCATCACGGTCCATTTTATTGATAAATGTAAAGATCGGAATGTGGCGCATTACACAGACCTTGAACAGTTTTCTGGTCTGGGCCTCAACACCCTTGCTTCCGTCGATTACCATTACTGCGGAGTCTGCAGCCATCAGGGTACGATAGGTATCCTCAGAGAAGTCCTGATGTCCCGGTGTATCCAGAATGTTGATGCAGTAGCCTCCGTAATTAAACTGGAGAACAGAGGAAGTTACAGAAATACCTCTCTCTTTCTCGATCTCCATCCAGTCAGATACTGCATGTCTGGCTGTAGCTTTACCCTTTACAGAACCTGCCAGATTGATGGCACCTCCGTAAAGAAGGAATTTCTCAGTCAGTGTAGTCTTACCTGCATCCGGATGGGAAATGATGGCAAATGTACGCCGTTTTTCTATTTCTTTTGAATAATCAGCCACGAACAGCCTCCTGTAAAATAAAATAACAAAATCGGCATGCCCCCGCATAGAGAGCATGCCGGTTCCATTTCATAATTGTCAAAGATTCTTTTTTATGACAGATGCCAGATGTCTCTGTCGTAATCCGCGATTGTACGGTCAGATGAGAAGTAGCCGGCCTCAGCGATGTTGATCAGGGCTTTCTTGTTCCATGCCATGCGATCATCGTAATCAGCAAACATTCTCTCTTTTGTTGCAATATAGTCCTCCAGATCCAGAAGAGTCATGAACCAGTCTTTTCCTGTCAGCTCTTTGAAGAGTCTCATCAGGGCAATCGGATCACCGATCTCCATCATCTTCTCAGAGATAATGAAATCTACCAGTTTACGGATCTTCATGTTTCCGTTGTAGTAGGTCTGTGGATTGTAGCCGGCGTTTGGATCTTCTTTTTTCTCATCATACAGCTTGATTACCTCATCAGGCATCTTACCGAAGATGTAGATGTTATCATCACCAACCAGCTCGTGGATCTCAACGTTTGCGCCGTCCTCTGTTCCCAGTGTAACAGCACCGTTCAGCATGAACTTCATGTTACCTGTTCCGGAAGCCTCTTTGGAAGCCAGGGAGATCTGCTCAGATACATCTGCAGCAGGAATCAGTTTAGCAGCTTTTGTTACGTTGTAGTTCTCGATCATTACAACCTTCAGGTATGGGCTTACCTCAGGATCCGCATCGATCAGCTGAGACAGGCACAGGATCAGGTGGATAATGTCTTTTGCGATCGTATAAGCAGGTGCAGCTTTTGCTCCGAAGAACATGGTGATCGGAGTCTTCGGCAGGTTGCCTGCTTTAATATCCAGATATTTATGGATGATATACAGAGCGTTCATCTGCTGACGTTTGTACTCATGCAGACGTTTGATCTGTACATCAAAGATGGAATCAATATTAACCTTGATATTCTGGGTCTCGTAGAGATACTGGCGAAGCGCTTTTTTGTTTTTGCGTTTGATCTTCTCCAGAGTCATCAGAACCTCCTGGTCCTCCTCATATGCATGCAGCTTCTTCAGAAGAGTTGCATCGTAGCGGAAGTCCCAGCCGATCAGGCTTGTGATGTAATCTGTCAGACCACGGTTGCAGGAAAGCAGCCAGCGTCTGAAAGTGATTCCGTTTGTCTTGTTGTTGAATTTGCCCGGATACAGCTTATAGAAGTCATTCAGCTCGGATTTTTTCAGAATATCTGTATGCAGTGCAGCAACACCGTTTACAGAGAATCCGTAGTGGATGTCCATATGAGCCATATGTACACGGTTGGTCTCATCAATGATAGCAACCTTCGGGTCATTGTATTTTGCATTCACACGGTTGTTGAGCTCGTGAATGATCGGAAGCAGGTGTGGTACAACCTCCTCCAGGTAATCCATAGGCCATTTCTCAAGTGCCTCAGCCAGGATTGTGTGGTTTGTATAAGCACAGGTACGGCTTACCACATCAATTGCCTCATCCATAGAGAAGCCACGCTCCAGAAGGAGACGGATCATCTCAGGAATGACCATGGATGGATGGGTATCGTTGATCTGGATCACTACATGCTCAGGCATGTCATGGAGATCCACGCCACGGTCAGCACACTCTTTAATGATCAGCTGAGCAGCGTTGCTTACCATGAAGTACTGCTGGTATACACGAAGCAGCTGTCCCTGACGGGTGGAATCATCCGGATACAGGAAAAGAGTCAGGCAGCGACGGATATCATACTGATCGAATCCGATGGAGTCATTGCCTACCATGGAATCGTCTACAGAATCCAGGTCAAACAGGTGGAGACGGTTGCATTTTCCATGGTATCCAGGGATTGTGATATCGTACATGGTAGACTCCACTGTGAAATCACGGAACGGAACCTGGAAATGCTCACTCTGACGGATCAGCCAGCTGTTCTCTGTCAGCCAGGTGTTTTTCACCTCGTTCTGTTTATTATTTACAAACATCTGACGGAAGAGGCCGTAGTGATAATTCAGACCTACACCGTCACCGTACAGTCCCAGAGTTGCGATAGAATCCAGGAAGCAGGCAGCCAGACGTCCCAGTCCGCCGTTTCCAAGGGATGGCTCCAGCTCGATCTCCTCGATGTCTCCAAGATCCAGCTGATTTCT
>JAKSRN010000210.1 GCA_024403585.1 Lachnospiraceae bacterium
TTTCTGATGTACTTTCCAACGATGTCGGTTTCCAGATTCACCAGATTACCCGGCTTCTTTCCCAGCAGGTTGGTTTCTTTTCCGGTATGCGGAATGACAGATACCTGGAAATATCCTTCTCCCACACCTGCCACTGTAAGGCTGATTCCGTCTATGGTGATGGAACCTTTTTCAACCACAAGATCCAGGATCTCATCTCCGGCTTCAATGGTTACCCAGACTGCATTCTCCTCTTTTTTCATGGAAGAGATTCTTCCGGTTCCATCCACATGGCCAGCCACGATATGGCCTCCGAATCTTCCATCTGCTGCCATAGCCCTCTCAAGATTGACCGGTGATCCGTTCTTCAGATCGGACAGGCTTGTTCTTCTTACCGTTTCTGCCATCACATCGGCAGTAAATCCATCGGATTCCAGTGTTACAACAGTGAGGCAGACGCCGTTCACGGCAATACTGTCACCGATCTTTGTATTTTCCAGGACTTTTGACGCCTTGATCCGGATCTGTCCTGAACTTCCGGATATCGCCAGAGACCTGACTGTTCCCAGTTCTTCAATAATACCTGTAAACAATCTCCTTACCTCCTGATCCTATATCTCAACAGCAGATCCTCGCCGATCTGCTCTACCTGATCCAGCTGCATCATGACCGCTTCTGCAGGAAGGGTCACTCCCATGCCTTCCACCGGCGATTTTGCTTCCGCACCGCCAAAAAGCTTTGGTGCAATAAAGACATTTACCTCTGACACAATACCTGCACGCAGGGCGCTGTCATTCAGGATGCCTCCTCCTTCAAGAAGAACTGAATCTATATTCCTCTCACCCAGACGGCGCATCAGTTCCGGAAGGTCAACTTTTCCTTCCTCATTGGGAAGGTTCCACACCAGCAGGCCTTTTTCTTCCAGTGCCTTCTGTTTCTTCTGAAGGGAAACATCCTCCTCCCGATAGGCACATGCAACGATCACCGGAACCTGTTCTACTGTTTTCACAAGCTGGCAATCCAAAGGAATCCGAAGACTGCTGTCACAGATAATCCGTATCGGGCTTCTCTCACCTTCGATTCGCACATTCAGCATAGGATCATCTGCCAGAACAGTTCCTATTCCTGCCATAATTCCCGTACATGCAATACGCATCCTCTGTACTTCGCCGCGGGCCGCTTCTCCTGTGATCCACTTGGATGCACCGGTTCGCGTGGCGATCTTTCCGTCCGCGGTC
This sequence comes from Lachnospiraceae bacterium, assembly GCA_024403585.1. GTDB lineage: Bacteria > Bacillota > Clostridia > Lachnospirales > Lachnospiraceae > JAKSRN01. The sequence goes on from JAKSRN010000210.1 coordinate 1,218, forward strand.
ATAGCATATTTCATTCTTACATAAGGTCTTTTTGTGGTGATAAAGTGAAAGAAAACCGGATTCAGTGCATCACACTCTTCTCTCAGAAAATCCTCTTCCACCACTACACCTGCTTCCCGAAGGATTGCTGCCCCTTTTCCCGCAACCAGCGGATTGGGATCTCTGGATCCGACCACAACCCTTGCAATCTTCTGTTCCAGGATTGCCTCTGTACAAGGCGGCTGTTTTCCGTAATGGCAGCAGGGCTCCAGTGTCACATAGATGGTTGCCCCCTCTGCACTCTCTGTCAGGTTTTTAATTGCAGCTCTCTCCGCATGAAGATCGCCATATCTTGCATGATATCCTTCTCCGATGATCCGACCGTCTTTGACGATCACTGCACCCACCAGCGGATTGGGATTTACTCTTCCGATCCCATTCTTTGCCAGGCTTATGGCCCTTCGCATGTAATCCTGATCTGTCATCTGTTTTCTCCTGCTCTATTCAACATCATCAAAAACCGCCTTAAGCGGCATTCCGAGATTGTACTTTCTTGATGCATTCATGCCAGCATAATGCATTTCATCGTTACTAGTAAAAAAGGCCCTGCAGTTTTTCTGCAGGGCCTTTATAGATCCATTCATAACCGACAGCCACACCTACCTGTGATGTGTCAATCAAAAAAATGCTCCGGAAAATCATATTTCCAGAGCATACTAAAAACAAAACCAGTTATGTATCTTCTTTCATCCAGACTGTACTGTCGGCTTTGGAATCTCACCAAATCATGCCTTTCGGCTCGCGGGCTTTACCGCCGGTAGGGACTTGCACCCTGCCCTGAAGATGTATTCACTTAACAGAAATAAGTATACCTCAACTTCTCCTTACTGTAAAGTACTAAAGCAAGTTTTCCGTGAAATTTGCTGACTATTTTTATTTTTCTAAAGAATTTCTCCATTCCTGTCGCCGTTTTCTGTCATTTTCAATCCACTCATCCAAGGTCAATGGCTGATAATCCGAAAACATACAGAAGCAGTTGATCATAGCACAGGGAATCGGCTGTGGTTCATCATAACCATAGATCATCCTTCTGGCCTGGCGCGTCTGCTCCTGAAAGGACATCACCAGCAGCTCGTCATAGGAATTATGCACATGTCCGTAGAGCATATAGCTTCTGGGATTGCCATCCCCATCCAGACGATACTGCCCATTGTAGCAAAAAACAGGGTAATGGCTGAGGATCACTTTCCGTTTATTATCCTTCAGTTCCTCATAGTCCTTTACCCAGGCCAGCAGACTGTGATCAAACTTGCGGTCATTCAGAAAACGGTCATGATTTCCCCTGATCAGGAATTTCTTTCCATGGAGAGTCTCCAGAAGTTCGTTCGTCTCTTTTCCCTTTCCCATGGAAAAATCTCCCAGAATGACCACCTCATCCACCGGACGGACCTTTTCATTCCATCTTTGGATCATATAATCGTGCATGGCGTCCTGATCTTTGAATCCACGGCAATCCATCCGCTCATTGAGCTCCGGATGAAAATAATGCAGATCCGATATATAATATCTCATCAGCCATTCACCTGGTTGCTGTAATCCACTTTGAGAAGGGTCAGGCCCTTTGCAGGTGCCGTAAATCCTGCCTGTGAACGGTCTTTCGCTTCCAGCAGATCCACCATGCTTTTTGGTGTTCTCTTTCCGAATCCTACTTCCAGCAGAGTACCTGTCAGAATGCGGACCATGTACTGCAGAAAACCATTTCCATGATAGGTCAGATACAGGAAGGAGCCGTTCTGTGTGATCTCAATCTGATCTACTGTACGGACTGTGGATTTTTTCATTCTGGAATTGCCACAGAAGCTGGCAAAGTCATGGGTTCCCATCAGATACTCTGCTGCCTGTTTCATTCTTTCAACATTCGGCTTCTCCTCCGGAATATAACAGTACTTTCTGTTAAAGACCGGCTTCAGGTCTCCCACATAGCAGGTATACTGGTAAGTCTTTCCCATGGCATTGTATCTTGCATGGAAACGCTCCGCAGCACCTCTGACATCACGGACACAGATATCTTCCGGCAGGTAATGGTTCATATATTCCCGGATTGCCTCCGGAGTCTTTCTTGTTTCCAGCTGACAGTTTGCCACCATACCCTTGGCATGCACACCAGCGTCGGTCCTTCCGGCACCGATCACATTCACCGGGGCATCCACCATAAGAGAAAGCACTGCTTCCAGCTTTCCCTGAATGGTCTGTTCTGCATTGTCATGCTTTTCCCATCCCGAATAGCGGGATCCGTCATAAGCAATTGTCATCTTATAATTCTGCATTCTATCATCCTCTTAACGGTAAAGCGGACATTCTTATTCCGCTCTGCTTTATGCTCATGAACACGCAACTGCTACGCAGCTTATGCGCGACCACGATCTCAGTTCTTTTTATGTTCTACCAGATACTGATAAATATCTCTCTTTGTCACACCACGGTCTTTTGCCACCAGCTTCATGGCTTCCTTATTGGCAATGCCCTGTGACTCATAATGCTGCATATGTTCTTCGATGGAAAGGCTGAGCCAGTTGTCCTGCTCCTCCTTCACCAGTTCCTCGCGGTTCTTTCCCTCAACAACCAGCACACACTCACCCTTCGGTTCGTTTTCTGTATAGTAGGCCAATGCTTCTGCAAGTGTGCTTCTAAAAGCAGTCTCATGCCGCTTGGTGAGTTCGCGGCAGACCGTGATCCTTCTGTCTCCGCCCAG
>JAKSRN010000211.1 GCA_024403585.1 Lachnospiraceae bacterium
CACCAGTATAAAAAATGCATGGTCTTCTGCAATACCAAAAGCATGGTAGATGAACTGTCCGCGGAACTTCAGAAAGAAGGGTATCCGGCTGACGGACTTCACGGAGATCTGACCCAGAAACAGCGTGATTCTGTTATGGGACGATTCCGCAGCGGCAGCGTACAGATCCTGATCGCAACAGATATCGCAGCCCGTGGTATTGACGTGGATGATGTGGAGGCAGTATTCAACTACGATATCCCACAGGAGACAGAGTACTACGTTCACCGAATCGGACGAACCGGCCGTGCAGGAAGGGAGGGAACCTCCCACACACTGTGCAGAAGCAAAGACTTCCGCAAACTGCGTGACATCGAGCAGATCTGCCATACTACCATGGAGGAGAAAAAGATTCCGGCAGCCACCGATATCCGCCAGCAGCAGGAGCAGTCAGCATTGGACGCTGTTCTCCAGATCCTTGCTGAGGGCCACTCCGGCAAACTCATCCCGGTGATCCAGCGTTACTGCGAGGAGCAGGGAATCCCGATGGAGGCATTTGCCGCAGCATGTCTGAAGAAAGAGCTGGGAGAAGAAGAGGAACTGAATGAAATTGAAGTCAACCTTCCGGATCCGGGCAAAAAGAAACGTGAGCGCCGTCCATTCCGAAGAGATGATAAAGATGATGAAGGTCGTGAGCGTCGCAGAGGCAGACGTGATGAGCGCGACGGTCATAGGGACCGACGTGATGACCATAGAGACAGACGTGACGATCGTGACGGTCATAGGGATCGACGCGACGACCGCAGGGACAGACGCGAAAGCCGATTCTTCGAGAAGTACCGCGACGGTCATGAGGAGAAGCGTTCAGCAAAACACAGAGAGCATTCCTTCTTTGGTGAGAGAAGTGAGCGCGGAGCAGAAAAAGGTCTGAGGGACCGAAAAAAAGACATAAAAGATATCAGAAGGGACGGATCGCCAAAACGTTCCGGCAGAGGCAAGAACAAAGATCGCTAATCAACAGAAGTCGACAAATCCACGCGAGCTGATCTCTGGCTCGTTGCTTTCGCAGAAAAAAGCCCACATAACTTAAGGCATATGTTGTCTAAGTTATGTGGGCTTTATCTTTTTTCATATAGGATCTTTTGGATCCGATTCATTCAAGTCAGAACTCCTGCGAGCACATCTCCTTCTGGTTATACAATAGCTGCTACCAGACAGATCAGTCCAAGAAGTACCATCTCAACCGGTACACCTTCCATGTTCTCTTTGTTATCAGAAAATTTCAGAAGTGTACGGCTTGCCAGGTATACAGCGACCACAATGATGATTGTGATGATCGCTTTAGCAGGAGCTTCTGCAATGTCTGCCATACATGCTACATTCAGTACTGCAACAGGAAGGCAAGCCCAGAGACCTGCATCCTTAGCACAGTCAGAATCAGCAATTTTGTTAACGATACCGAGGATAATGCCTGCGAATGCAACTGCGATCATTGCTCTTCCCAGTTCAGGTGACATCAGTGTGGTATGTTTCATAGCCATTGTGTATACAGAACCGGAACTGATATACTCGCTTACGATCGCTACGATTACCATACCTGCATATGCAAGAGCGTCTGCAAGAAGGAGATCGTTATAATCAGTCTCAGTGTTTGTATCCATTGCGTGTTTTACCATCAGAAGACCAACAACAACTGCTGCGATTTTCTGGAAGATGGAAGTTTCAACTCCACCAACCATACACAGACCGATCATTGCTGCAGCAGTAAGAACACCGCTCACAACTCCACTTACCATCTTCATGCTGCTTCCCATATTATCGAGAAGTACATTCAGAAGAATATGTCCGAATACAACTGCAATACCTGTCAGCATGGCTGCTTTCATACCTGTTGAGAATAATACACACGCAACGGCAAATGCCTCGATAGGATATCTTACATTTTTTTCCATACTATCAATCCTTTCCACCAGGCGCAGGGATTACTGTGCATCAACATATGCGCATGCACTCTGAGCTGCAATACGTCCGTAAACAACGATATCAGCAACAGCGTTTCCACCGATACGGTTTCCACCATGCACACCACCGCAAACCTCACCGGCTGCGAACAGACCAGGGATTGCAGCTCCGTCAGTGCTGATAACCTCAGCAGCTGTATCAATCTTCAGACCACCCATTGTGTGATGGATACCAGGAGCGATCTTGATTGCTGTGAATGGAGCCTGATCCAGAGAAACAAGACCATTGTTTCTTCCGAACTCATCTTCTGCCTCACCGGCACATACTTTGTTCCATGCCTCAACGGTAGCAGTGAAGTTAGCAACTGCATCGCCCTCAAGACCCATCTCAGCTGCCAGAGCCTCAAGAGTATCACCCTGAACAGTCAGACCGTTGGATACATATTTCTCGTAAAGTTTCTCTTCAGCATATTTGGAATCGTATACGATGTATGCGAATGCATCCGGCTGCTGAAGCTCTGCCTGTGATACAGCATCACGGGTAGCCAGGTCGTTTGTAAATCTCTTTCCTTCTTTGTTAACAAGGATCGCACCGTTGGAACGGAGACGCTCAGATACAAGCAGACCGTTCTCCTGGAATACTGTTGGATGAAGCTGGATGTACTCCATATCAACTGTATCAGCACCGATCTCCTGTGCCATAACAATACCATCACCTGTTGCTGCAGGAGTGTTTGTTGTTACTGCATTAGCAAGAGAAGGATCAAAGGATGCCAGCATATCAAAGTTAGCACCGAATCCACCTGTTGCCAGTACAACTGCTTTTGCATTAACTGTCAGATTAGCTGTTGGAGACTCAGCTTTAACGCCAACTGCTTTTCCATCCTGAGTGATGATCTCAGTTACCTCTGTCTCCAGCATAACTTCGATTCCCATCTCATCCAGTTTCTGGTTATAGAACTGAACAAGGAACTCACCTACAGCACTTCCGTCTTCAGGCTCATGCAGATAGTAGTGAACTGTACCACCTGTTGGAGCAAGTGTAGGAAGTGGAGCACCGATAGACTCAAGCCAGTCAATAGCGTCAGAGGATTTCTCTGCCATTGTTCTAACCAGCTCAGGATCATTGATGTCATGTCCGCCAGCCATTGTATCTGCAATGTAGTTCTCTACAGTAGAGTCCTCAATTGCTGCTTTTACTTCAGGATCCTCTGCTGCCTCAGCTGCTGCTGCCTGCATCTTGGTTCCTGCTGCGTTCATACCACCGGAAGCTTTTGTTGTGTTACCGCCAACGTAAGGCATCTTCTCAAGAATAACAACTTTCTTTCCTGCCTGTGTTGCCTCGATTGCTGCTGTCATTCCGGCACCACCTGCACCAATTACAACAACATCAACATCGATTGTTTCTTCTGTCTTCTCTACATCAGCTGCTGCAACGCCTGTAAGTTTGGAAGCATCGATTCCTGCCTGAGCAAGACAGTCAGCTGCCGCCTCAAGGATTGCTCCACTGGATACAGATGCGCCTGAAACTGTATCTACGTTCAGAGACTGTGCAGCTAGGATTGCTGCAGGAAGTTTTTCAACTGCTACAGAACCAAGACCCTCTGTCTCGTTTGGTCCGGTAACCTGTACATCAGCGATCATTCCATTGGCAATTGTAATATCAACTGTGATATCACCACCAAAACCTTTTCTAACAGCAGTATATGTACCATCTACTGCGCCTTCGATTGCAGTGCCGCCAGCTGGAGCTGCCGGTTCAGGTGTACTGATTGTTTTTACACCGAACACCACTGCGAACATGAGTGCCACTACCAGGATCAGTGACACAAATCCAGAAACTTTTGTTCTTTTCATGTTTTTCTCCCTTTCGTTCATTTGTTTCCCTATATTTTTGCATCAATCTGCCATTATTCAGGAGTTCAGGCAT
>JAKSRN010000212.1 GCA_024403585.1 Lachnospiraceae bacterium
CTGATGAACTGGATCAAGGCATGAACAAATTGAATGAAGAGGGAATCAAGAAAGTTACCGATATCTTCAATGGTGATGCAGAAGATCTTCTGAAACAGGTAGAGTCTATGATCGATAATGCGAAAGACTATCAGACCTTCACAGGTATATCAGATCATATGACCGGAAAAGTGAAATTCATCTTCGTGGCAGAATGAAGGACAGATCAAAACTAAATAAATAAACAAAACGGGGACGGTTCTATTGAGAGGAAAGAAACTCAAAAGAGCCGTCCCTGTTAATGATTTTTAGATGATTTCGTGCTATAATAATTAATCTATGTATTGTTAATACATTTGTTATCGACATAGTGGTGTGAAGCTGCCATGCATCTTTGTTGTTTGGGGTGTTCACCCGGAAAGGAAGATAAAAAGATGGTTCAACCAATTATGAGAGATGTTTTTTTCCTCAGCCAGAAATCAGAGCCTGCTACCAGGGATGATCTTCAGGTAGGAAGAGATCTTATGGATACCCTGCGTGCACATAGAGAAGAATGTGTAGGCATGGCAGCCAATATGATCGGTGTGAAGAAAAACATTATTATTGTTAATATGGGTTTTTTAGATATAGTTATGTTTAATCCTGTGGTGAAGTCCAGGAAGAAAGCATATAAGACAGAAGAAGGATGTCTGTCATTGGTGGGAGTACGCCCATGCACCCGTTATGAAGAGATTGAACTGGAGTATTATGATTTCAATTGGAAAAAACAGAGACAGAAGTTCACTGGCTGGACGGCACAGATCTGCCAGCATGAACTGGATCACCTGCAGGGAATCATTATCTAGACAAAAATGAATAGAAGTATACGTTCCAATATGCAAGAACATCTAAAAAATACGTTATAAGAATATGAGGTATAAAAGTGACTGACAAAAAAACATACAATTGGGTAGTAGCCGGTACCGGATGGATTGCCACCGATATGGCTGATATACTGAAAAAACATAATCGAACCTTTTATGGTGTTGTCAGCGGCCACAGGGACCATGCTGACACATACGCAGAGAAGTACGGAATTGGCCATGTCTACAACACGATCGAGGAAGTCTGCGAAGACGAGAATGTAGATATTGTCTATATAGCAACCCCTCATAATACCCATTATGAGATTGCGAAAAAGGCATTGAAGGCAGGAAAACACTGCCTGATTGAAAAGTCCATTACCCTCAACAGCAGAGAACTGGAAGAACTGGTCGCGCTTGCTTCTGAGAATCACCTCTGTCTTGCAGAGGCAATGACCACCTGGCATATGCCGGTTATGAAAGAAGTAAAACAGATTGTGGAAAGCGGAGAACTGGGCAAGGTTCAGGTGATCAATGCAAACTTTGGCAGTATCAAACCTTATGATATGGAGAACCGATTCTTCAATCTGAAATATGCGGGCGGTGCTTTACTGGATATTGGTGTATATGCACTGTCAGCCATTCGTCTCTTTATGGAAGGAAAGCCTTCAGAGGTTCTCAGTCAGTGGAAGCTTTGTGCGGCAGGTTCTGATGAGGAAGAGACCATCCTTTTGAAAAATGAAGAGGGGCAGCTGGCTTCAGCAGTGATCTCTCTCCATTCGAAACAGCCAAAGAGGGTCATGATCAGCTGTGAGAAGGCATACATTGAGATCATGGAATATCCACGGGCTGAGAGAGCGGTGATCACGGATGCTTTTTCAGGTGAGAAACGTACCATTGAGATGGGTGTGACAGCTGAAGCATTGTATTATGAAGTCTGTGATTTTGAAGAAACCATTGCTTCAGGCGGTAACAAGATGCTGCTTCAGTATTCCAGAGAAAATATGGAAGTGATGACAAAGCTTCGAAAAGAGTGGAAGATGCAGTATCCGGGAGAAATCTGGTAAGAGGAGGATGGCACCGGGAAAGGATGATTTTAAGCATCGATGATTCCGGAAAAGGTGCAGTAGTAGCAGATGAATATACAGATTAGGAAAAAGAGACTGTTGATCACAGAAATTGCCATGTCTCTTGTTCTGATTATTTTTATCAGTCTCTGTCTGAGGGGCAGAGTGCGGGAGGATGTATCTCTTTCGGAGCTTTCTCCTGTGATCCTAAACGAAATATCGGATGTGGATCATATGAAGAAGGAAGGAGCCATGAAGCTTCGCTCTCTTTACGGTCTGTCTGAAAATGACTATCAGGAGGTACTTTTATATACTCCTGTTTCCAACATGGATGCCCAGGAGATGCTGCTGATCCGATGCAGGGATCAGGAACAGACTTCCCAGGTGGAGCAGGCCATGAAGGACAGACATGCCTATATGATCAGTATCTTTGAATCTTACGGTGTTGAACAGATGGGGATCATTAATAAAGCTGTGATCGATATTCAGGGAAATTACTGTCTCTATGTATGTGATGAGAACAGTGCAGTAGTCAAAGATGCTTATGAAGCAGCTTTGAAAGACTAAGGAAGAGGTGTAGAGATGGTATTCAGCAGTATAACATTTTTATTTTATTTTCTTCCGCTGGTTCTGATCCTGTATTTTGCAGTTCCCACCGTGCAGCTGAAAAATATCGTTCTCCTTATTGCCAGTCTTTTCTTTTATGCCTGGGGAGAACCGGTCTATGTGGTTCTGATGCTGATCAGCATCTGTGGCAATTATTTTTGCGGAAAATATCTGGCCGGAGGGGTAAAGAATACAGCCCTTAAACGGTATTTTATCTATGCTGTTGCATGGAATATCGCAATTTTGTTTTTCTTTAAATATGCGAACATGGTCCTGCATGTTTTCAATGGCATCTTCCGTACAGACTTGGCTGATCTGAAACTGAGTTTGCCGATCGGTATCTCTTTCTATACCTTCCAGGCACTCTCTTATGTGATCGATGTGTATAAGGGTAAGGTGAAGCCACAGGAGAGTCTTCTGGCTTTTGCCCTGTATGTGACGATGTTTCCACAGCTGATCGCCGGACCAATCGTCAAATATACGGAGATTGAAGACCGATTACTGAATAGGAAGACCAGCCTTGTTGCCTGTGGAAAGGGAGCAGAGAAATTCATTCTGGGACTGGGGAAAAAAGTTCTCCTGGCGAATACACTGGGAGGTGTTTTCACACAGATCAGCTCCATGGCACCAGAGTCCAGGAGTTTCCTTCTTGTCTGGCTGGGCGCAGTATGCTATACCTTTCAGATCTATTTTGATTTCAGTGGTTATAGTGATATGGCTATTGGCCTGGGATATATGTTTGGATTCAAATTCCCGGTCAATTTCCATTATCCTTATGTTGCCTTTTCTGTAACGGATTTCTGGAGAAGATGGCATATCACGCTTAGTTCCTGGTTCAGAGATTATGTGTATATCCCTTTGGGCGGCAATCGTGTAAGCAAGGCAAAACATATCCGTAATCTTCTCATCGTCTGGGGATTGACCGGATTATGGCATGGTGCCAGCGGCAACTTTATCCTCTGGGGCCTTTACTATGCTTTCTGGCTGATCCTGGAGAAATATTTCCTGGCTGATTTCCTTAAGAACCACAAGGTCTTTGGTCATGTTATGACAGGACTGATCTTTCTGTTCGGCTGGGTGATCTTTGCATTTACCGATATGAGACAGCTTGGAAGATATCTGTTGCAGATGTTCGGAATCGGTGCGGCAGGTTTCTGCGACAGAACCGCGATCTACCTGCTTCTTTCATCACTGCTTCTTCTGATCCTGGCGGCCTGGATCTCCACACCTATGCCCTATCGGCTATATCGAAAAGTGCTGGAGTCACACAGACCGGCAGCTATGATCCTGCTGATCCTTGTGATGGTAGTGAGTGTTGCCTATCTGGTATACCAGAGTTATAATCCATTCCTGTATTTCAGGTTCTGATCTTTGG
>JAKSRN010000213.1 GCA_024403585.1 Lachnospiraceae bacterium
CCTTCACGCTCATGCTGGATCAATACTTTCATACTTGTTCCATCATCCTTTGTATTAATGTCTTTTTATGATCATTCCATCATCTTTGCATAAATGCTTTTCATGGTTGTTCTATCATCTTTGCATAAATGCTTTTCATGGTCGTTCCATCATCTTTGCATAAATGCTTTTCATGACCGTTCCATCATCTTTGTATTAATGCTTTTCATAATCATTCTATCTTCTTTTGTATAAATGTTAATTTACACTCACAATATTATCGCAAAACATGCTGATTTGGAACTGTTTTTCGCTGAAAACTGCTGATTAATGAAGAAATACGTCATTTTTGGGCATTTTCCCTGCCATGGTCCATCCTGTCGGGACAACATTGTGCCAAACTTCGGAAACATCCTGTTATACTCATTCTTTCTGTGCTTTGCTAAATTGAACATGTAATAAACGAACAAGTTCGGTTCAAAGATTACAGAAAGGTAGGAAAACATTATGAAAAAGAGAACACTTGCAGCAATGCTTGCTGCATCAATGATCGCCGGTATGATGTCTGGTTGTGGAAGCTCTTCTGATTCATCCGCAGCTTCAAGTGCAGCAGAGGCAACTTCTTCTGCTGAAGAGGCAGCAACAGAAGAGACTGAAGAGGCTCCTGCAGAAGACACTGCTTCCGGTGCAAAACAGATCATGGTAAATGTTTGGGATTCCAAACAGCAGCCTGGAATCCAGCAGATCTGTGACGAGTGGACTGCTACTTCCGGAATTCCTGTAAAAGTAGAGGTAGTTGACTGGGATAACTACTGGACACTGCTTGAGGCTGGTGCAACAGGTGGTGAGATGCCAGACGTATTCTGGATGCACTCACAGTATTCTGAGAAATATATGGATCAGGGAATCCTGCTGGATCTGACTGACTATATTGCTAAGGATGATGCGATCGATCTGTCCAACTATTATGAGGAAGTAACAGGTCTGTATGCAATGGATGGAAAACAGTACGCTGTTCCAAAAGATTACGATACAATCGCTCTCTGGTACAACAAAGACATGTTTGATGAGGCCGGAATCGCATATCCGGATGAGACATGGACATGGGAGAAACTCATTGAGGTTGCTCAGCAGTTAACAAAAGAGGATGGTTCTCAGTACGGTTTCGTTGGCAACACTGATGCTAACCAGGAAGGTTACTACAATGCAATCTACAGCTACGGCGGATATGTAATCAACGATGCAAAAGACAAATCCGGTTATGATGATCCTGCAACTCTCGAGGCTATGGAGATGTACACAGGTCTGATCAAGGCAATGCCACCACAGTCTACAATGGCTGAGTCTGGTAACCTTAGCCTCTTCATGTCCAACACAGCAGCTATGGGAATGTTCGGTTCCTGGTATGCAGCTTCTTTCAAACAGATGGCAGAAGAAGGCAATACACAGTGGGCTTGCGCAGTTCTTCCTTATCATGATGCAAACGGAAACGGAAGCTGTGACGAGGGCGAGCGTGTTTCTATCTTCAACGGACTTGGATGGTCTGCACCTGCAAACGTAGAGAATCCTGATGATGTTTACGCTCTGATCTCTTATCTTGGATCCAAAGAGGGTCAGACAAGACAGGCTGAACTGGGTGTAACAATGAGTGCATACAAGGGAACATCTGATGCATGGGTAGCATCCATCAAAGAAGTAGATCTTACTCCATACCTTGACGAAGCAATGGGCGATGCTAAATTAGTTCCAATGCCATGCTCCAGAAATTCCGCATGGGCAGAGGATGCAAAACAGTCTCTGGTTGCTGCATGGCAGGATACTTCCAAGATGACAGAGGTTTGCAAACAGATCGCTGCAGATATGAATGCTTCACTTGCTGAGTAATTTCAGAGAAACAGTCAGACTGTTTGATCAGTGATTTCTTAGTTTGATAAGTGATTTCTTAGTTTGATAAGTAATTTCTTAATGTTACAATATCCAATATTCTTTTCGGAGGGGCGTCAGCATTTTTTGCTGATGCCTCTCTTTTTGTGAGAAAGATAAATCCGGGAAAAGTAAAGATGTACTCTTTACATACAGTTTTTTCTATTCTATAGTGAATTTAATGCCTTAGTAACCACGCGAACGCATGTGATTCTATGGTAAATAATCGTATTGAATAAAATTGATGAGGTGAATTATGACGACTGCAGTTCAGACATCTTTCTTCTCGAAAGATCGTTCCTTCTACAAACGATTCATTATTGTCATGCTGACCGTCACACTGCAGAATGTGGTTGCTTACAGTGTAAATATGGCTGACAATATCATGCTGGGCAGCTTTTCTCAGAATGCCCTGTCCGGTGCAGCCACAGTAAACCAGATTTTCTTTATGGTCCAGCAGCTGGCTGTCGGTATCGGTGATACGCTGGTCATCGTCGGTTCCCAGTACTGGGGTAAAAAAGACATGCATTCACTCAGGAAGGTAAGCGGAGCCGGTCTGAAGCTTGCCCTGGGCGGTGGTATCCTGATGGTGGTGCTCTGCTCTCTGCTTCCATCACAGCTGATGGCCATCTTCACAACGGATGCAGCGATTGCACAGCAGGGTATGGAATACATGCGTATTGTAAAATATACCTTCCTGCTGTTCCTGATCACACAGGCACTGCTTGCGACTCTGCGTTCTGTTGAGACAGTCCAGATTGCATTCACAGTATCGATTATCTCTCTGTGTGTAAACTGCAGTATCAACTATTGCCTGATCTTCGGTAAATTCGGTTTCCCTCAGCTGGGTATCACCGGTGCTGCAATCGGTACTCTGATCTCCAGATTTGTGGAACTGGTCTTTGTTCTCATCTATATCCTGAAAGTAGACAAGAAGCTTTGTCTCTTCAGTGAAAATCCGTTCAAGAAGGATCCTGAGATCAGCCGTACTTTTTCCGTTGTGGCTGCACAGGTACTCATTCAGGAACTTGTCTGGGCAATATCTATTCCACTGCAGAGTGCAATCATCGGACACTTAAGTTCTGATGCAATTGCAGCAAACTCCATTGCCACTACCTTCTACCAGTATCTGAAGGTTATTGCCAGAGCCATGGCTTCTGCTACCGGCGTTATGATCGGAAGTGCCATCGGTAAGGGCGATATGAATGAAGTAAAAGCAGAGGGACGTACCATCAACATCTTTGCAGTTACCATGGGTGTGATCCTGGGCCTGCTCCTGTATGCTCTGCACACACCACTGCTTTCACTCTACAAGCTGACTCCGGAAGCTTATTCCATCGCAAATCAGCTGATGCTTGTTATGGCCATCCTGATGGTAGCCATGAGTTATCAGATGCCAATCCTGAATGGAATCATCCGTGGCGGCGGCGATACAAAATTTACTATGTGGGTCAACATGGGACTTACATGGGCAGTGGTTGTACCACTCAGTTTCCTCAGTGCCTTCGTATGGCACCTTCCGGTAGCACTGGTTGTACTGATTTCCCAGTGTGATCAGATTCTCAAATGTCCGATCGTACTCTACCGATTCAGAAGTTATAAGTGGATCAGAAAGCTGACGAAGAATGCTTGATTCAATAAAAAAGACAGATTGAACACAATAAGAATCCCCCCTTCCTCAAGGTCGCAAAGACGCAGGAAGGGGAATGTCCGATAAAAAATAAGCGAAGGCACCGAGTTTGATTCCGGAACCTTCGCTTTTTTCTGATTTGTTGTGGCAGCGAGACACTTCCTGTGACAGTGAGACGCTCCGTGTGTCAGTGGGACACTTCCTGTGTCAGTGGGACGCTCCGTGTGACAAAAGGAGCGTCCCCATCACATCAGCATAGTCATAAATGGAATCGTCACCAGGCACACGATACTGCTGAACAGCACCACCTTGGATGCCAGA
>JAKSRN010000214.1 GCA_024403585.1 Lachnospiraceae bacterium
TGAGAAAGCATTTTCCACTTTGGTATATTCAGGGAGGAGTAGAGTATGAAGTGTCCTGTTTGTGGTTCGGAGATGGATTCATCAACGCGCTACTGTCCGGTGTGCGGTGAGTTGTGCGATGGGACTAATGTAAATGACAGTAATGATCAGCCGGAAGTGAAAAAATCCAGGTATGAGAAGTCAGAACAGTTCGGATACGAAGATTTGGGAACCCAGCAATCCGGCTATGAAGATTCCGGTTCGTATTCGTCGGACTATGAAGTTTTTGAGCGAGTAAAAAAGAAACGAAAGAAAAAATCCTATAAGATTCCGATTATTGCAGGAGTTGCGTTGGCTGCGGTGATTGGCCTTACATGGACCCTTTCTGCGAAATTGACAACAAAGAAGATTCACAACCTTACCAACAATTCGGATGCATCGGGTGTTTTAGAAGGTAACGGATCCGATTCACAGAAGCCTTCAGAAGAAATACAGGATGAAACAGAAGGACTCAATGAAGTGGAGCCGGTTGATTACAGTGTAGCTCTTATCGTTGATCACAATGATGAAAACCGCATAAAAATAGTGGATGGATTCAATGCAATCTGTGATGGTAAAGACTGTGAATATTTCTTTGCTTCTGATCATCAGGAACAGGTGGAAATTGTTGAAGAGTGTCGGGATTCTGGCTTAGATGCGATCATTGTTGAACTGATCGATCCTGTCCATGCCGGTGAGATTGCACTGGCGGCTCGTGACATGCCTGTGGTTTTTGTGAACCGGTATCCTGATACGGAATCTGTATTGAAGGAGGGTAAGGTTGCTTATGTCGGTCCGGATTATTACGACATTGGTGTAATGCAAGGCGTGTTTCTTACAGATTATTTTGAAAAAAGTGGCAAGGATACACTCACATCCGTTGGAATCTATTCAGATACGGTTTCCAGTGATACTGTCTTGCAATATAGTGGATATTGTGATGCGTTAGAGTATGCAGGAATTGAAGAATCCTGGTATTCTATGCAGGCTTTATCTGCAGATAATCGGCGTGCAGCCCATGAGGCTCTGAAGGATACGTTTGCCAGACTGCTGAAATTCCTGGATCTGCTGGATTGTGTAGTTACGGAGACTGATCGTATGGCTCTGGGAGTGATTGACTGTCTGGAGGATTATGGATTGGAGGCGACTGATATTCCAATCGTGAGCAGTGATCTGACTGTGGATGGACTCCAGGCCATCAAAGACGGTAAACTGGACATGTCAGTTTATATAGATTATAAACTGATGGCAGAAACAGCAGCTGTTGCAGCGATCAATCTTATAGAAGGGGATCCGCTGAATACCTATCTGGAGAGTGAGGCGTTTGAGTTTGAAAATGAGACAACCATCTGGTTCCCATGCTGGCCTGTAATAGCTGAAAATGCTGACGATTTTGTCGAGTATCTCTATTAGCTGGTGTAAATAATTCTTCACATCTCAAAATCACTATGCTATACTAAAGCACATATTAGCAAAAATACGCGGCCTGACATGAATAAGACAGGTCGGTCAGAGGAGGATCTATTATGGAAATCTTATATAGAAGTACCCGTGGAGCAGAAGAGAATGTACCTGCTTCCAAAGCTGTACTGAATGGTCTTGCAGTTGACGGTGGACTCTTTGTTCCGCAGGAGTTCCCGAAACTGACAGCAACTCTTGAGGAGCTCGCCAATATGTCTTATCAGGATGTTGCTTATGAAGTAATGAGCAAATTCCTGACAGACTACACTGAGGAAGAGCTGAGATACTGCATCAACAGTGCTTACGATGAGAAATTCGACACACCTGCAATTGCACCTCTGCATGCGGCAGACAATGCTGAGTTTATCGAGCTTTTCCACGGAAAAACAATCGCTTTCAAGGATATGGCTCTTTCTATCCTGCCATACCTGATGACAACTGCTGCTAAGAAAAATGATGTAAAGAATGAGATCGTTATTCTGACAGCTACATCCGGAGACACAGGTAAAGCAGCTATGGCTGGTTTTGCTGATGTACCTGGAACAAGAATCATCGTTTTCTACCCGAAGGGAGGCGTTAGCCCTGTTCAGGAGAAACAGATGGTAACTCAGAAGGGTGAGAATACTTACGTTGTTTCTATCAAAGGAAACTTCGATGATGCACAGACAGGTGTTAAGAAGATCTTTGGTAACAGAGAGCTGGAGAAAGAGCTGGATGCAAAGGGATTCCAGTTCAGTTCTGCAAACTCCATCAACATCGGACGTCTGGTTCCTCAGGCTGCTTACTATGTATATGCTTACGCTCAGATGGTAAAGAGCGGTGAGATCAAAGCAGGCGAGAAGATCAACATCGTTGTTCCAACCGGAAACTTCGGAAACATCCTGGCTGCTTACTATGCAAAACAGATGGGTATGCCATTCGGTAAATTTATCTGTGCATCCAACGAGAACAAGGTTCTCTTCGATTTCTTTGCAACAGGAAAATATGATAAAAAACGTGATTTCATCCTGACAACATCTCCATCCATGGATATCCTGGTATCCAGCAACCTGGAGCGTCTGGTTTACCTGATCGGTGACTGCGATACAGCTGCAACAAAGGCTCGCATGGAAGCACTGTCCGGACAGGGTGAGTATGAGATCACAGAGGAGATGAAAGCGAAACTGGCTGACTTCTGCGGCGGATTTGCTTCCGAGGAAGAGGTTTCTGCTACAATCGCTGACATTTATGCAAAAGACAAATATGTCATTGATACACATACAGCTGTTGCAGCAGCAGCTCACAGAAAATATGTTGCTGAGACAGGGGATGAGACAAAGACAGTGATCGCATCCACAGCAAGTCCATACAAATTCGCAAGAGCCGTACTGCATGCCATCGACGCAAAATACGATGCTCTTACAGATCTGGAGCAGTTTGATGCTCTTCAGGAAGTATCCGGCGTGAAGATTCCACAGGCAATCGAGGATATCAGAACAGCACCGGTTCGTCATGACCGTTGCGTGGAGGTTGCTGAGATGGAGAATGCAGTTAAGGAGATCCTGGGACTGTAAAAAAGTGGGGAGGTACCCATTTGAACTGGAACAAACTTCTGTCGCCGAAACGACAAGGTCAATATATAAAAGATACATCCGGCGAATCCTACGATCTTCGCAGTGAATTTGAAAAAGACTACCATCGCATAATCGGAAGTGCCGCTTTTCGCCGTCTGCAGGATAAGACCCAGGTATTTCCCTGGGATAAGAGCGATTTTATCAGAACCCGACTGACCCATTCCCTGGAGGTATCCTCTCTGGGAAAATCTCTGGCTCAGAATGTGGGTGAGTGTATTCTGCAGAATCAGCTGGATCCCGAATTTACACCTAAGATGAAGGAAGACATCAGCAATATTCTTTCCTGTGCGGGTCTGATTCATGATATAGGTAACCCGCCTTTCGGACATTTTGGTGAGGAAGCAATTCGTGACTGGTTCCTCAGAAGACTTCCAAAGATGGAATATAAGGGAAAACCGATCACAGATGTGCTGACTGAGCAGATGCTGCAGGATTTTTATCATTTTGAGGGTAATGCGCAGGCATTACGTCTGGTGTCTAAGCTTCACCTGCTGGTGAATGAGCATGGTATGAATCTTACCTATGCACTTTTGAATACCACCATGAAATATCCGGTTTCCTCTCTGGGAATCGATGAGACCGGCAGAAGACTGGCGGCTAAAAAGATGGGATATTTTACTTCTGAAGAGGACTTTTATAAGGAAGTGGAAGAAGAGTGTGGAACAGAAGGCGTGCGTCATCCTCTGACCTTTATTCTGGAAGCGGCGGATGATATTGCTTACAGGACAGCGGATATTGAGGATGCATTTAAAAAGGGCT
>JAKSRN010000215.1 GCA_024403585.1 Lachnospiraceae bacterium
TTCATCATATTGTTTCAGGGAATTTTGATCAGTCATGGGGAGCTCCTTTTCATTCGAGTCGGATACAGGAATCGATTAGTAAAGCGGACATTCGCATTCCGCTTTGCTTCATGCTCATGATCACGCAGCTGCTACGCAACTTTGTCCGGAGGAGCTTTGACTCCTCCGGACATGAGCATCCCCCTTTTACCCCTCCCTATGTCTCCACAACATCGAGGAAGGGGTATGCTTAAGCGTAATCAAATTAACACTATTAATTCTATACTTATTTATATGGAGCGTCTACCTGATCCTGATTTCTTTTTTTGAGTTCTTTTTCTGAGCTCTTTTACTAAGACAAAAATCCCCCGGACACCTTCCTACGTCTTTTCGACCTTGAGGAAGGAGGCTGGGGGATTCTTGCCGTATTCAATCTTGTTTTCTTGTCGGGCATCTTTTGATTGCCAACTGATCATATCTGCACAGATGGAAATATTCATCTACACTGATTTCTCTTCCGTTATTCTGACACTTGTATGATAGATGTCCGAATCTGTTATCTTTCTCTGATAGGAATGGACATTCTCCATCTCCTGATTCTCTTTTCGTTGGATCTCACTCCCTTCTTTCTCCTGTTGCTTACTTGTTCGAATGATAGCTTTCGGGACCTACTTTTGATCACGTAACTGCGTGATCATGAGCATGAAGCAAAGCGGAATGCGAATGTCCGCTTTACAAATGCCGCCAGTCCAGATCATGCTCGAACCTTTCTATAGGTATCCGTTGAATATAGTTAAGCACAAAAAGAAATGATTCTTTGTTTGATTTTTTTCGATCCTTGAGGCTGGATGAAAAACCTGAATCAAAAGAAAATAAGATTTGAAAACATAACGTGAAAAGGGGCTGTTATTGCACAGCCCCTCAATCTACAATATCTCTTCCGATTTTCTCATTCACAGATTTTCTTATACATCTCCGGTCTTCGATCCCTGAAGATTCCCCATGACAACCGATCCTCGAACAGCTGCTTTCTGTCATAGGTCGCCATCAGAATCTCCTCCTGATCCCAGGACGCATTCTGCACCAGCTCTCCTGTATTGTCGGTCATAAAAGAAGAACCATAGAAAGTCAGCGCCGACTTCTGGCCACCATTCTCCTCAGAAGGCTCCACTGTCTCTGTGCCGA
Source organism: Lachnospiraceae bacterium (assembly GCA_024403585.1). Lineage (GTDB taxonomy): Bacteria > Bacillota > Clostridia > Lachnospirales > Lachnospiraceae > JAKSRN01. The sequence continues at coordinate 1,165 of JAKSRN010000215.1, forward strand.
TACGATTTGCCGCGATCACCGGCATCAGATTGGAACCCGCATGTCCCTGCATGCAACGTCTCCAGTGCGGCATACTGTCGCACTCCAAAATCGGCTCGCTACCGATGGCAGTCGGATAAAAGAGGAACTCAGCCCCCTGCACCGCCATGCTTCTGGCACTCTCCGGAAACCACTGATCCCAGCAAATGCCTACTCCAATCGTTCCAAACCTTGTCTCAAACACCTTGAAACCGGTATCTCCCGGAACAAAGTAAAACTTCTCCTGATAATAATGATCATCCGGAATATGTGTCTTTCTGTAAATGCCAAGATTTGTTCCATCCGCATCAATAATCGCAACTGTGTTGAAGGTGCGATATCCGTCTCTCTCATAGAAACTGATTGGCAGAACCACTCCCAGCTCTTTAGCCAGTCTCATACCCATCTGTACAGCCTTGTTTTCTTCAGTCGGCTCCGCAAAATCATAATAATCATAGCGGCGCTCCTGACAGAAATACTGTCTCTCAAAGAGCTCCGGAAGCAGGATGATCTGTGCTCCCTTTGCTGCTGCCTCGCGGACCATACGCTCTGCAGTGGCAAGACTTTCTTCTCTGTCACGGCTGCAGCGCATCTGGATGGCTGCGATGGTCACCTGACGATTTGTTATATAATCCATCTGTTTCCTCTTTTCTATCTCGGTATCTGCTGTGTCACACAATGAATATTTCCCCCACCCACAATCAGACTTCTCGCCTGAATCGGCACAATCTCTCTGTCCGGGAAACACTCTGCCAGCGTCTGGATTGCCAAAGTATCATGTACATCCCCAAACTGCGGAACCAGCACACATTCATTTCCAATATAGAAATTCACATAGCTGGCAGCCAGACGCTCGCCACACTCGCGCTCGTCCTCGCCCTCTTCCGCATCCAGACCGGCAAGCTCATATTCATTGATACAAACGTGCTCCTTCGGAATCAGAATCTTACGTACCTTAAAAGCTCTGCCTCTGGCATCGGTCTCACGCTCCAGTACCTGCAAGTCCTCCAGAGACATCTGATACTGAGGGTCGTTCTCATCCTCCGTCCAGGCCAGAACCACTTCACCCGGCGCAGTAAATGCACACACATTGTCCACATGCTCATTAGTCTCATCATTATATATGCCGTTTGGCAGCCAAATCACCTTCTCCGCACCCAGCGTACTCTTCAGTTTCTCTGTAATCTGCTCCTTAGTCATGGACGGATTTCGTCCACCTGATAAGAGGCAAGCCTCTGTCACAAGAACCGTTCCTTCTCCATCAGAATGAATAGAACCACCCTCCAGGACAAATGGCTCCTCATCGTACCAGTCATAACCTGTTTTTGCACAGAAAGCAGGTGCTAACGCATTATCTTTCTCCCAATCAGCGTAGAGTCCGTCGAACTCACCGCCCCATGCATTGAAGGTCCAGCTGATACCGCGAACCTCTTTACCGTTGGTCACAAAGGTAGGGGCGGTATCTCTTGCCCAGGCGTCGTTGTTGGGTATTTCGAGGATGTGAATTCTGTCTTCCTCAGCAAACCACTTCGTAGCAGTCTCGAAAATCTGCTTCTTAGCTTCCTCCACCTTCTCAGGATTTGCCAGCACAAAGACCTCCTCCCCCTTTGCCAGGTTCAGAATCAGCTCTGTAAATGTCTTCCGTGCCTCCACAGCCCCATAAGGCCAGCTGCCCGGTCTCTCCGGCCAGATCAGAATGCAGCCTCTCTGAGGAGCAAACTCCGCCGGCATATAAAATCCGTCCGCTTTCGGACATCTGTTTTCAAGTTTCATTACGCAAGTCTTCCTTTAAAATCCTCATATCCGAACCGCTTGATTACCTGAACACTTCCATCTTCATGCAGTGCATCGATATCCGGCAACGGAATTCCATTAAAGGTATTGTTCTTCACCATAGAATAGATCGCCATATCCTCGAATACAAGCCTGTCGCCCACCTGCATCTCCTTGTCAAAAGAGTAATCTCCGATCACATCTCCTGCCAGACAAGTGTAGGAGGACAGACGGTAGGTATACGCCTTCTCACCTGCTTCTCCGCTATCCTTAAGCGGTGGACGGTATGGCATCTCCAGAACGTCCGGCATATGGCAGGCTGCGGATGCATCCAGTACAAGTGTCTTGATGCCGCCATTCTCTACGATATCCAGGACTTCTGTTACCAAATAGCCTGCGTTTAATGCGATGGCTTCGCCTGGTTCCAGATAGATTTCCAGGTCATAGGTTTCTTTCATATGAAGGATGCAGCGTTTCAGGGTCTCCAGATCATAATCCTCGCGGGTGATATGGTGGCCGCCGCCAAAATTCAGCCATTTCATCTGGTGCAGATACTTGCCGAATTTCTCTTCCACTGCCTTAAGAGTAGTTTCCAGGTCATCGGAATTCTGCTCACAGAGTGTGTGAAAATGCAGACCCTCCACACCTTCCAAAATATCCGGATATGTTTTCTGAGTTCCAGTCTCGCATGGCTGCTGTAAATTCCCGCATGACTCCTGCTGCATCTTAGCATAGGATTCCAGCAGATCCGCTGTCACACCAAATCTTGATCCCGGTGTACAAGGATCATAGATCGCATGATCTTCCTGTGTAGAACACTCCGGATTCACACGCAATCCCACACTGACTCTGCCCTTACGGCACTGTTCCTTATATTTTTCCAACTGGGTC
>JAKSRN010000216.1 GCA_024403585.1 Lachnospiraceae bacterium
TGCAGAGAAAATATCCATACGCTGAGTTCTCTCTGTCCTGCCCGCGTCTTCGTCCGATCATCAACAACGACAAGATCAATCCGCTGGACGTACATGAAAAAGAGCTTTGCCAGATCCTGTGTGCATACAGAATCTTCCTTCCGTTCGCAGGAATCACTGTATCTTCCCGTGAACAGAAGCATTTCCGTGACGGAATCGTGAAGATTGCCGCAACAAAGGTTTCTGCCGGCGTTTCCACCGGTATCGGCGACCACGAGGACAAATATAACGGAAATGATGCCGAGGACGCAGGTGACGAGCAGTTCGAGATCTCCGATGACCGCAGCTTTGATGAGATGTATAAGGACATCGCGGGAGAAGGTCTGCAGCCGGTACTGAATGATTATGTATACGTGTAATCACAGACTGGCTCATCGCGTGTGCTTACACAAAAGGAAACACTAATGAATCTAAACAAAACAAAGAAGATTGCGATCTCCAATCGCAATCTTCTTACAGGAACAGACATATATAATCAGCAGGTAAAAAACAAGCTTTTGGATCGCATCCGCCATATCGCTTCCAATCATCTTGCCGATGCCCTGATTCTCCGTGAAAAAGACCTGGCCGAAGACCAGTATGAAGATCTTGCTGAAGCGGCACTGGAAATCTGTGAGCGGGAGCATTTTCCTCTGATCCTGCACCATTTTGCAGATGTAGCATTGGAGTATTCCCCTGTTCCACCTCTGCACGTAAGTGTGCCGGATTTTATTGCTTTGAAGCAGTCTTCCTGTCGATTTGGCAAGGGACCATTCCCTTCATTGGGCGTATCCACCCATACTGTGGAAGAGGCTCGGATGGCAGAAGAGATGGGTGCAAGCTATATCACAGCTAGCCATATCTTTCTGACTCAGTGCAAGCCGGGGCTTGAGCCACGCGGACTGGACTATCTTCGGGAAGTATGTGAGGCAGTTTCTATCCCTGTTTATGCTTTGGGCGGCGTGCATCCCGACAGAATTCAAAGTTGTTTAGATGCAGGAGCTTCGGGAGTGTGCATGATGTCGGAATATTTCGGACCTAAACTTAAACTATAAAACACGAAATCACATGTAGAAAGTGTATGGTACAAAACATGAACCTTTCATTTGAACGTTATCAGCGCCAGATGCTGGTTTCCGGATTTGGTGCAGAAGGTCAGGAAAAGCTTACAAACGCACGCGTCCTTGTTGTCGGCGCCGGTGGCCTTGGTAGTCCTGTCCTGCAATATCTGACAGGAGCCGGTATCGGCACCATCGGAATCGCCGACGCAGATGTGGTCAGCGTCAGCAATCTCCATCGCCAGATTCTTCACCCGGAAGAAAATGTTGGAATCAACAAAGCAGAATCAGCTGCTATGCAGCTTAAGAAATTGAACGATCAGGTGGCATTTCACACCTATCCTTACTTTATTACGTCTGAGAATATCGATGAAATCCTCACAGACTACGATTTTGTTGTTCTCTGCGTGGATAATTTTGAAGCACGCTTTATCATCAACGATGCCTGCGTGCGGGCTGGAAAGCCCTTCTCCCACGGAGGTGTAGTTGCCATGAACGGTCAGGTGATGACCTATGTTCCAGGACAGGGGCCATGCTATCGGTGCATTTTCGAAGAAGTGCCTGAGCCGGGAACAGTTCCTACTTCCAGTGAGGTTGGAATCATCGGTCCTGCTGCAGGAGTCATCGGCAACCTACAGGCATTGGAGGTAATCAAGTATTTTACCGGTATGGGTACACTCCTTACAGGACAGATGCTGACTTTCGATTTAATGACCATGAAAAGCAGAATTGTGAAATTTCCATCCAAGAATCCGGAGTGTAAAGCCTGCGGAAAATGAATGAAAGGCCGAGGATAAGGGATCATAAAAATGACCACTTACCCCCGGCCCTGATATATTTATTCATCTTGCATTCAGCATGAACCCGGATAATGCACTCTCGACAACAGAATTTAATGATTTTCTGTGTTCATATGCATATATTACCTTGGCTTTCTTGCCACCACCATGAACATCGAATAGGAACGATAATAAAGCTGCTCTGATTCATCATAGATCATATCATTAATGCGCGGTTTAATCTCTATGATTTCCATTCCGAGGTCAGCAAGGGTCTTCTGGTCCCACTCCGGTCTCATCACTCCCGATAACGGAAGTTTCTCTTTTGCCAGGATCTCCAGACCTTCTGCCCGTTTCTGGTGCTCTTTGTCTCTGTCACTTGGATGACCATCACGGAAAACTCCAAATTTCTCTTTCCACTCATCCCAGTCTCTGTCTCTCTCTTTCTTAAGTTCATCATCGAACATATACAGATACCAGTTTGAATCAAAGTAAACAATACGTCCACCTGGCTTTAGCACACGACCCCATTCTGCCAATGCTTTCTCCGGGCGCTCCAGATTCCATACTACATTTCGGTTTATGATTAGATCAAAGGTATTATCTTCAAAGGTCAACTGGTCTGCAATCTGTTTAGAGAAATGCACCTTTGCCTGGTAAGCTCTGGCATTCTCTTTTGCATGAGAGAGCATTTCTTCCGTAATATCTACAGCTGTAACATCATTTCCGGCTAAAGCCAGATTGATTGCGAAGAATCCCGGTCCTGTGCCGATGTCCAGGACCTTGAGCTCCTGTTTTTCATCTGTTCTTCCGGAATGTGCGAGAATCAGATCTCTCCACATACCTCGTTTCCAGGAATTCATCTCTGTCAGATTCTGCATAGAATAGGTGTCGGAACGTTTCGTCCAGTACTCCTGCAGAGAACTCTCGGTTTCTGTGGCTGTCAGTTTCATATCAATCACACTCCATTTTTTTGAATATCGGGGACGTACACCCAATTCACTTCTTATGTATTATTGTAGTAAAACCCAACCAGAATCATAAGCCCCCACAGGGGATATCACGTAGTCTGTTTTTTTATCGCTATATTCCGCTTTTGAATATCCCTGTTTTTCTCGATTAGAACCATAGACGATAAAAACGGTGGAATCAATTTCTAAAAAAATGATTCCACCGTCCCTAATACTATAGTTTCTATTATTTTTCTTCCTGCGGTCTGCGCATGATAATATCATTCGACTCAGAGATCAGCACCACCTCATCATTCTGGTTATACACCTTCATGCGCACAAAAATTTCACCATTGTATTTATTCCTGTCTACCTTGTCATACAAGGTTACGGTACCATGAAGACGGTCTCCTGCAAATACCGGTCCCTTGTAGGTAATATTCAGATATGTACCTGCAATCTCATGCTCTCCTCCGAAAACGGTCGGTGCATAACCACCCCACATGAGAGAAAAGGTAAATGCTCCCGGCGCAGTGATTCTTCCCACTCTTGATTTAGCCGCCAGCTCTTTATTGGTATGACAAGGAGCACCGTTATAACGATAGGCGAATGCCAGCATCTCCTCCTCTTCTACCAGTCTTTCTTCGATCACTACTACATCACCAATATTGAGATCTTCAAAATACATCTTATTTCCTCTTTCCTTTATCTAAACTACTCTGCATAATATTCAAGTCGGAGCTCCTGCGGAGACTTGGCGCGCGATTTTGGGTGCGCTCGTCCTGTGGACGAGTCTGCGCCTAAGCGCAGAAGCACCGACCGCAGTGGAACGAAGAACAGCTTCGCTGACATCTTCCTTACAAAATCGCTGCGCATCCTCGCGGAGCGTTTATCTCAGTCGGAGATTGGACTCCCACTGAGACTGATTTGTTATTACTCACCACCTATAGAGGTGGGAGTCTTCTCCGACAGAGATAAACCGTCACAAAAGCTGTGACGGCTTATCCGAATCAGTTCTTGACTGTTTTC
>JAKSRN010000217.1 GCA_024403585.1 Lachnospiraceae bacterium
CTGGGTGAGACAGTGATCGAGGAAGAGGCACAGAACATCGTAACTATCGGCTGGGGTAACCTGGACGTGCCACTGGCACTTGGAATTGCACCTGTAGGTGTTTCAAAGTGTACTTATGGTGCAACTGATGAGAATGGTCTGTTTTCATGGACAAATGAAGCTTTTGCAGCATTAGGCGTAGATGAACCAAACGTATTTGATGATACTGATGGTCTTGATTTTGAAGCAATCAACAATGCAGAGCCTGACCTGATCCTTGGTGTATATTCTGGTCTTTCAGAAGAAGAGTATGAACAGCTGAGCGAGATCGCTCCAACTGTACCATATACAAAGGAAGCATGGGTTACTACATGGCAGGATATGACAAGAGACAACGGTATCGCACTTGGTAAAGAGGAAGAAGCAGAAGCACTCATCGAAGAAACTGCTGCTCTGATCGCTGAGAAATCTGCTGAACACAGCGACATTCAGGGCAAGACTGCTGCTTACTGCTACTTTGATACTTCCAATCTTGGTTCCTTCTTCGTATATATGCCAAAGGATCCTAGAGCATCTTACCTGGTAGACCTTGGTCTTGACCTTCCGGATGAGATCCGTGCACTGGATGACGGAAGCTTCTTCTTCATGACTATCAGCTCTGAGAATATCGATGTATTACAGAACCTTGATATCATCGTAACATGGGGTGAGGATGATACTCTGGAAGCACTTCAGGCTGATCCACTGATGAGCCAGATTCCTGCAGTTGAGAGAGGATCTGTTGTATTCCTTTCTAACAACTCTACATTGATCTCTGCTTCCTGCACACCTACAACACTTTCTATCGCAGCTACTATCGACGAGTATCTCGATATGATCAGTGCTGCAGCAGCTAACCTGTAAGCTTATTTTTAGACAACAAGAGGTCAGACATGAAACGTAATAAGCATTGGGGCTTTCTGGTAGTGAGTCTGGTTCTTCTCGTGCTTGTGATCCCGCTGTCCGTTATGATCGGTGCAAGAAATGTACCATTTGCGGACATGCTTGGAGCTGTGCAGGGTAAAGAAGTAGACGCTATCGTGTCAGCTATCATTCAAAAAAGAATACTTAGAACGGTTCTTGGACTGCTTGCCGGCTGTGCTTTAGGTACAGCCGGTTGTCTGATGCAGTCAATCACAAGAAATCCGATTGCAGATCCAGCAATTCTTGGTGTCAATACAGGGGCTTCCCTTTTTGTAGTTTCCGGAATTGCTTTTTTTAACATTCATACAACTAGTCAGTATATCTGGTTTGCACTTTCCGGAGCAGCGATCACCTCTTTCCTGGTGTTTGGTCTGGCGTCCTTTTCTCCTGGAAAAGGAATGGTTTCTTCAAAGAATTCAGACCCGATCCGTCTGGCACTTGCCGGAGCAGCGATCAGTACGGCGTGTTCTTCACTGATCAGTACGGTCATGCTTCCGAGAACAAATGTTATGCAGGTGTTCCGTTTCTGGCAGACCGGCAGTATCGGCAGCGGAACCTGGGACGGCATCCGTATGGTACTTCCGTTTATGGCAGTGGGACTTATCCTTGCGGTGATCCTGATTCCATCTTTGAACGTACTTGCTCTTGGTGATGACATCGCCATGGGACTTGGTGTAAATGTACTTAGAACCCGTGGTCTGGGAGCTCTGGCAGCAGTTCTGTTATGCGGTGCAACTACAGCAATTGCAGGACCTATTGGCTTTATCGGTCTGATGGTACCGCATCTGGTCAGCCAGTTCTGCGGAACAGACCTGAAGCGTCAGATCCCGCTTTCTGCGTTAAACGGGGCAAATCTGCTTCTGCTGGCAGACCTTGTAGGACGATATATCGGAAGACCGGGAGAACTGGAAGTCGGAATCGTAACGGCGTTCATTGGTGCTCCGGTGTTCATCATGATCGTTGGAAAGGCTAAGGTGGGAAAATGATGAGACAAGATATGGGAACAATGGGAATCACAGAGAGAGGTTTCCACAACAGAAGAAGAAAAAGCATAATCATTTTCCTGATCCTCCTTGTCATCTGGGCCTGCTTTGCAGTAGTCCTGCTGATGTGCGGAGATAAGAATTATTCACTGGGACCGGTAATCCGTGCAATCATGGGTGAGGACATCAAGGGCGTTACCTACGCAGTCAGAACCATTCGAATTCCACGTGTTCTGATCGGAACCATGGCAGGCATCTCATTCGGTATCGCAGGCAACACATTTCAGAAGATCATGCGTAATCCTCTGGCCAGCCCGGACGTTATGGGTATCTCCTCCGGTGCCAGTGCTGTAGCAGTTTTCTCTATGATGGTCCTTCATCTCAGCGGCTGGGTGGTATCCGTACTTGCCATGGCAGGCGGTATCGGAGTTGCAACTCTGATCCTGGCAATCTCCCAGAGAAAAGGATTTTCGGTTAATCGTATGATCCTGACGGGTATTGGTCTGCAGGCAATGCTTCAGGCCGTTATCAACTTTGTAATTCTGAAAACCTCGGACTATGATGTTTCGGATGCACTTCGCTGGCTGTCAGGAAGTCTGAACGGTGTCCGCATGAAGGACGTGTATTCCTTTGGTTTCATCATGCTTGCAGCAATCATTGTGCTGCTTGCCCTGACAAGAGAACTTTCTATTCTCTGTCTGGGTGATGAGATGCCGATCCTTCTTGGAATGAACACCGAATTAGTAAGAAGTCTTCTGATCTATGGCGCAGTTGTTCTCTGTGCGGGAACCACAGCAGTTACCGGTCCGCTGGCTTCTGTAGCCTTTATGTCCGGCCCGATTGCAGCAAGGATCCTGAATACAGGAGAGAGCGGAAGCCTCCATGCCGGCATGATCGGCGGTGTGATCGTTCTCTTCAGTGAGACCGTAGGACAGTTTGCATTTGCCACAAGATATCCAGTTGGTGTCATCACCGGTATTATCGGTGCACCGTATCTGATCTACCTTCTGGGCAAAATGAATTCGAAATCAGCATAAGTGACTTAGGAGAAATAGAATGGAAAGTACAAAAATAGCAAAAGATCACGTGCTGAAGGCAGAGCATCTTCAGCTTGGATATGATCAGAAAGTAATTATTGAAGATATGAGCGTGACGATTCCGGATCACAAGATTTCCGTTATCATCGGCTCCAACGGATGTGGGAAAAGTACCCTTTTAAAATCATTTGCCAGACTGATCCCGCCACGCAAGGGCTCTATTCTTCTGGATGGAAAGCCTTACAGCAGCATGCCTTCCAAGCAGCTGGCAAGACAGATCGGTCTTCTTCCTCAGTCTCCGTTAGTTCCGGAAGGAATCAAGGTATCAGATCTGGTTTCCCGTGGCCGTTATCCATATCAGGAGCCATTCCGCAACATGACAAAGGAAGACTATGATGCGGTTGATGAAGCCATGGAGATGATGGGCGTCACTGAATTCGCAGATAGAAATGTGGATTCATTATCCGGTGGTCAGCGTCAGAGAGTCTGGATCGCCATGACTTTGGCACAGCAGACTGACATATTGTTCCTGGATGAACCGACCACTTATCTGGACATCACCTATCAGGTAGAGATCCTGGATCTTCTTACCGAACTGAACAGAACCCGCAAGACTACGATCTGCATGGTTCTTCATGACCTGAACCTGTCAGCCCGTTATGCAGATTACATGTTTGCCTTAAAGAAGGGAACACTGGTTGCAGAAGGCGCACCGGCAGACATTCTGAATGAGAGGCTTGTCAAGGAAGTCTTCAATCTGGACTGCGTGGTTGACAGCGACCCATTATCTCATTCACCATATATTGTACCGAGAGGAAGGTATCACTGTGGGTAAGAA
>JAKSRN010000218.1 GCA_024403585.1 Lachnospiraceae bacterium
CCGATTGCCAGGAATGTTGGAAGCAGGCTGATGTCTGCGCCAAGCTCTCCACAGATTCCGATCCAGATGCCGTTAGCATGAGCTGCATCTGTAGCCATCTTCAGAGCACGAAGTACTGCTGGATGATGTGGATCAAAGAATTTGCCAAGGTCGTTAGCCTGACGGTCACAAGCCAGTGTGTACTGTGTCAGATCGTTGGTTCCTACTGAGAAGAAGTCAACCTCTTTAGCCAGAGCGTCTGCGATAAATACAGAAGCTGGTGTCTCGATCATGATACCGATCTCTGTATCTTTGTTGTATGGGAGACCCTCAGCATCCAGCTCTTTCATAACTGCTGCACAGGCTCTCTTACACTCTTTAACCTCCCATACGGAAGTGATCATTGGGAACATGATTGCAACTTTACCGAATGCAGATGCACGGTACAGAGCACGAAGCTGTGTACGGAATACTTCTGGTCTGTTCAGGCAGATACGGATCGCACGAACGCCCATTGCAGGGTTCTCTTCTTTAGCCATCTGGAAGTAATCAACCTGTTTGTCAGCACCGATATCCAGTGTACGGATAACTACACGTTTTCCGTTCATAGCTGCTGCTACTTTCTTGTAAGCCTCAAACTGCTCATCCTCTGTTGGATAATCAGAAGCTGCCAGATACAGGAACTCAGAACGGAAAAGTCCGATTCCCTGTCCATCGTTGTTCAGAACTGCTGTAACATCATCAGGAGAACCGATGTTGCAGTATACCATCATCTCACGTCCGTCAAGAGTAACATCTTCCTGACCAACCATAGTCTGAAGAAGCTCTTTCATCTCCTGCTGTTTCTGATATTTATTCTTAAGAGCCTGCTCTGTAAGCTCATCAGGATTGATGATCAGCTCTCCGGTCTCACCGTCAATATAAGCAACACGGCCATCATACTCTTCTTTCAGGCTGTCACCCAGACCACAGATTGCAGGGATTGCCATTGTTCTTGCAAGGATTGCTGTATGGGAGTTTCCGGAACCGCCCATTGTTGCAAATGCAAGGATTTTGCTCTTATCAAGCTGAACTGTCTCTGATGGAGCCAGATCGTCTGCACAAAGGATAACAGGCTCCTCTGAATCGATTCCGCCTTCAGCTGCGCCCATCAGGTTGTTGATCAGACGCTGTGAAACATCAAGAACATCTGCGGAACGTGCCTGCATATATGCATCGTCCATTGCTTTGAACATAGCTGCAAACTGGTCACCTGTCTGTTTTACAGCCCACTCAGCATTGCACTGCTCACCCTCGATAATATCTGTTACAGACTCAACATACTCGTCATCCTCTACCATGAATGCGTGAGTCTCAAACAGCATAGCTGCTTCTTCACCAGCTTCTTCTGCTGCTTTCTCTCCAAGTGCTTTCAGCTGCTCTAATGCTTTTGTCTGCGCTTCTGCAAAACGAGCTTTCTCAGCCTCAACATCTTCTACAGACTGCTGTGATACGGTTGTGTCAACTCTTTTGAAAAAATACAGTTTTCCACATGCTACACCTTTGGAAACACCTTTTCCCTGCATTAAGATCATAATAATTTGTCTCCTTTGTTTGTTTTTTTCTTTCTCTCTTTTTCCATTCGATCACTGAATATAAAAAAATTCAGATTCACTATATATTATATCCAAAGAAATGACATTCTTCCATATTTATTCTGCTAATTTTCACAAAAGTTATAACAATTATGTCATTATCTGTCAGAAGACTCATTACAAATGTCAATATTATCAGACAATGCTTTTCCTGTTTTAGTACTTTTCTGTTCTGAACAACACTGTCGTTCCTTTTCTGTCTCTATACCAGTCTGATCGTAACGCCACTGTCTTTACACCTGTCTTTAATACAACACTATACAATGCTTGCAAAATCCCTGAAATGCTCGTAAAATAAAGAAAATACACTGTTCAGAAAGCATGCGCTTAAGGAGGATTATATGGAACAGATTATCACCAGTTTGCTTGAAACTGATATGTATAAATTATCAATGGGCCAGGCAATTTATCATTTATTCCCAGGCTACAAAACCACCTGGTCTTTCAAGTGCCGTAACAAGGATGTGCATTTTACAGAGGATATGGTTGATGAGATCAAATATCAGATCCATGCTTATTGCCGTCTTCGTTTCACCCAGGAAGAGCTGAGATACATCGACAGCATCAGATGGGTAAAAGGCTCCTATGTGGATTTCCTGGAGAGATGGCAGCCTCGTTTTGACGATTTCACCATCACTACAGATGCAGAGTGTGGCCTTGCTATTGAGACAAGAGGAACATGGCTTAACACTTCCATGTATGAGATCCCTGTACTTGCAATTGTGAATGAAGTATATTTCCGCATGACTTATGAATACGATACACTGATCGCTTCTTTCAAAGAACGTCTTGATCATAAGATCCAGGATCTCATCAGCGGAAAATACAACATTGGCAAATTCAGCGAGTTCGGTCTTCGTCGCCGTCTGTCTGCAGAGGCACAGGAGTATGCGATTCAGCAGCTGGTTGCTCACAATGCTGAGTTCAAAGATTCTTTCTGCGTAGGTACCTCTAACGTATATCTTGCTAAAAAATTCGGTATTACACCTGTTGGCACCATGGCACACGAGTGGATCATGTGTGTTGGCCAGGGTAATCATATGCACAACCCTGCATACTCCAACTGGTATGCACTGGATGCATGGGTAAAAGAGTACGGTGTCCTGAACGGAACCGCTCTGACAGATGCCATCACAACAGATGTCTTCCTGAAAGACTTCCAGCTCACATATGCTACCCTCTTTACCGGTGTTCGTCACGACAGTGGAGATCCGTTTGAGTGGGGCGATAAGATGATTGCACATTATGAGTCACTGGGCATCGATCCAAAAACCAAAACACTGCTCTTCAGTGACAGTCTGAACTTTGAGAAAGCTGACAAGCTGAATACCTACTTCAAAGATCGCTCAGGCGTAGCATTTGGAATCGGAACTTATATCTCCAACGATACAGTTGTTCCGGCTCTGAACATTGTTATGAAAACAACAGCCTGCAACGGTATGGACGTAGCTAAAATTTCCGATACACCGGGAAAAGGCATGTGCAAAAACCCTGCTTATATTGAATATCTGCAGCGTTGCATCGACTGGCGTATTGAAAATGACTAAATGACCCAGATATTCCCATCCCCTTTGCCCCTTCTTTCGTCTTTCCGACCTTAAGGAAGAGGGCAAGGGGGATGTTTGTTGTGTTCCAAAAAAATATACTCATCTCCGATATGTTAGCATTGTCTAACCAATACTGTATTTGATAAAATATGGACAATGACAGATGTATCTATACGCATCTGTTAAGTAGTATTGAACAAAAATCTCTATAAACAGACGGGACAGAGGTCTGTTTATCATCAAATCATCGGAGGAAATTTGTATGAAAAAACTGAAAGTTAAAAAAGCCGCAGAGTGTATGGCATGTCTGCAGTGTGCACAGGCTTGTTCAGAGGCATTTTACAAAGTATCTGACCCAAGCAAATCCTGCATCCAGATCATCGAGAGAAAAGGCGAGCCAAAACCAATGGTTTGCGTACAGTGCGGAAAATGTGCTGAGGCTTGCGAGGCTGGAGCAATCACACAGAATGCTAAAGGCGTTTACATGATCAACAAAAAAGCTTGTACAGGTTGTGGAAAATGTGTTGAGGCTTGTCCATTCAACGTTATGGTTAAAGTTGATGAGAACCCAACTACAAAATGTATCGCTTGCGGTATCTGTGCAAAAGCTTGCCCAATGGAGATTCTTGAGGTTGTTGAG
>JAKSRN010000219.1 GCA_024403585.1 Lachnospiraceae bacterium
AGAGAGATTTATCAGGCCGCACTTTCCTGCAGCGCTGTATCCATTGTACTGGTTCACAACCATCCAAGTGGTGATCCTACCCCCAGCCGGGAGGATCTGGAAGTCACCAAAACCATTGCCGAGGCAGGAGATATCCTGGGAATCCCGCTGATCGATCATCTGGTGATCGGGGACGGATGCTGGGCAAATATGCTTGAAGAATAAGCATGAAGCAGAGCGTAATGCTGATATCCGCTTTACACCCAAAATTACATTCGGTATTATCGCAATATAATTTCGAATATTGATCATAGTATTATGAATTCGCAACTAAGAGGAATGTGCATATGTTAATTAACAATATGTTCGGTATCGATCTCGGTACTGATACCGTAAAAATATATAATGATTCCAGAGGAAGTATATCCAGAGAAAAATCCAGAGTTGCCATCCGTAAAAAGGAGACGGTTTTTGCGGTAGGCGATGAGGCAGAAGAGATGGTAGAGCGTACTCCAAAGGACATCCAGGTTTATACACCTATGGCCAACGGAAGGATCAGTGATATCTCTCTTGTAGAGGTTATGCTGCATACGCTTTTAGACCGTGTATTCCTCGGCTATCGTCCTACCTTGTTCTTTACTGTTCCAATGGATACAACAGAGATTGAGAAAAGAGCATATTATACGATCGCACACAGGGGCAGATTGAAACGCTGCCGTGTTTTCCTGGTGGAGAAACCTATTGCCGATGCGCTGGCTCTTGGAATTCCCATCACTAAAACAAAGGGATCCATGGTCATCAACATGGGAGCCCAGAGTACGGAAGTATCTGTAATCGCAGATCAGCGTGTGATCATCAGTAAGGTGATTCCGATCGGTGGAAATCAGTTTGATGCTTCCATCGTTGCTGCCGTAAGAAGATTTCATAATTTCCAGATCAGCTACAAAACAGCCGGAGATCTGAAACTGAATCTTGCGGATTTTACAGGAAAGAATACCAATATCATGAAAGTCATGGGAATCGATGCAACAACCGGTCTTCCACGTGACGGTATTGTAACTTCCTATACCATTACAGTAACACTGCAGGACCAGCTCCATGCCATCGCAGAGGAGATCCAGAACCTGCTGAACAGAACACCGCCACAAATTTACAGAGCTATTAAAGAAGAAGGCATCTATCTGGCTGGAGGAAGTACACGTCTATCCGGTGTGGACAGCTACCTGAAAGAATTCCTCAGCTGTCCGATCAAACAGTCTACCCTTTATGAACTCTGTACTATTAATGGCCTGAAGGAGCTGATCACCCATCCGCCTCTTCATAAATATGCATTTACACCAAAGAAAAGAAAATACTGATCCGGAGGCTGCATCATGAGAAAGAAAAATCGAATACGATTAAAAAATAAACATCTTCTGGCAATCCTTACATTTTTCTGTATCGCTGCCATTGCATTGACCCTGACTTCCAAGGTTTCCTTTACTCCGGTCAGAAATATTGCAGGAACCATTCTACTTCCTTTCCAGAAGGGAGTGAATACAGTGGGCAATCTGCTCACTGATACAAAGAATATTGCCCGCAATAAAGAAGATATAATTGCTGAGAACGAAGATCTGAAAAGACAGATCAACGAATTGAAAGAGAGAGCAGTATTGAAAGAAGAAGATGAGCAGGAGCTTGCAAGACTGCGTGAACTCTATGCTCTCGATCAGAATTATTCTGAGTACTCCAAGATTGCTGCCCAGGTAATATCAAAAGATCCGAGTAACTGGTTCAATTCTTTTATCATCAACAGAGGTACGGAAGATGGTGTCAATGTTGAGATGAATGTAATCACTAACGGAGGACTTGTAGGTATCATCACTGAAGCAGGACCACATTGGGCTTCGGTACGTTCCATCATTGACGATAACAGCAATGTATCCGGAATGACTATGACTACTGCAGATAACTGTATCGTTTCCGGAGATCTTACTCTGAAAGATGAGGGAAAACTTTCCTTCTATCAGATGCATACAGAGAACCAGATCAATTCCGGTGAAAAGATCGTTACCTCCAATATCTCTGACAAATATCTTCCGGGTATCCTGATCGGATATATCGATGAGGTTACGGATGATTCCAACCATCTGACTAAAACAGGTGTGATCGTTCCGACGGTTGACTTCCGTCATATCCAGGAAGTACTGGTGATCACCACGCTCAAACAGACAGGAGGGCAGCAGTAGATGTTAACTGCATTCGTAACAGGGATCGTGGTAATTCTGGCTTTTCTATTACAAAGCTCCTTTTTTCCGACCATCACCCTGCTTGATATTTCGCCAAACGTGATCCTGATGGTCACAGTCTGCTTTGGATTTATGAGAGGCAAACGATTCGGTATGCTGGTGGGATTCTTCAGCGGAATACTGGTGGATGTATTCTTTGGTCCTATCTTCGGAATCAATGCACTTGTCTATATGTTCATCGGATATTTCAATGGACATCTGTACAAAGTATTTTTTGACGAAGAGATCAAAGTTCCTATGCTTCTTGTAGCTGTAAGCGACCTGATCTATGGAATCGTTTTTTATGTGGTTCAGTTTGCGACTCGAAGCCGTTTTGCATTTCCACAGTATTTTACAGGAGTCATACTTCCTGAATGCATCTATACAGTAGTACTGACGCTTATTTTTTATCGTCTGCTGCATAAGATCGATAAGCTTTTATCCGATAATGAATTGGAGGGACAACAGTCACCGTGGCTTTAAAAATCAAAAAAAAGATCACAAAAGCATTTTCACACCGCACCGTGATTTTGATGTTATTTTTCACTGTGCTGACAGCGATCCTGATCCTTCGCTGCTTTTCACTTCAGATCATTCACGGTAATGATTATGCAAACAACTTTAAGGTAATGACAACAAAGACCAGGAAACTGAAAAGTTCCAGGGGTAATATCTATGATAAGAACGGAAAACTGCTGGCTTACAACCAGCTGGCAAATTCCGTAACGATTGAAGACAGCGGAACCTATCCTACTACAAGGGAAAAACAGCTGTCTCTGAATGGTGAGATTTACCGTCTCATTAAACTGATCGAACAGAACGGGGATCAGACAGATGATGATTTTCATATCCATCTGGATTCCAACAACAACTATGTCTACGATCTGAAGGAAGGCACAACTCTGAAACGTTTCCGTGCAGATATTTTCGGCCGTGCTTCCATCGATGACATGAACTATGAAGAGCTGACTGCTACACCGGATCGACTGGTGGAAGAGCTTTCTTCTGCATCACGTTTTGGTCTTGTGAATGAAGACAAGCCTTATACAGCAGAAGAGCTTGCATCGCATGGTCTGCCGGAAGAGCTGTCCAAGAAGGATGCTCTTAAGATCCTGATCGTACGTTATCAGCTTTCTCTGACCAGTTACCGTAAATATCTTTCTGTAAGAGTTGCAGGTAATGTATCTGATGCAACGGTTGCAGCCATCAAAGAAAATATCCTGGACTTCCAGGGCGTGGCAATCTCAGAAGATTCCATGCGAGTTTACAATAATCCGTTTTCTATGGCTGCCATCATTGGTTATACCGGAAAACCTTCTTCTGAAGAGCTTGCAGAACTTGTCACCCAGAGAAATGACTATACCAGTGAATCTATTATCGGTAAGACCGGTATTGAGGCCATTATGGAGACCTATCTGCAGGGAACAGATGGTTCTGAGGAAGTGACCGTAGATAACTTAGGACGAGTTCTGGCAACCAATGAAGAATCCTACGTTGAACCATTGCAGGGTAATGATGTGTATCTGACCATTGATTCCGAGCTTCAGGAGGC
>JAKSRN010000022.1 GCA_024403585.1 Lachnospiraceae bacterium
TGAGAAAGGTAAACTATTATGGAATTTAAAGTTGGTTTGATTCACGGAGACGGAATCGGTCCTGAAATCGTGAACGAGGCAAAAAAGGTACTGGATGTGATCTGTGAAAAATACGGACATTCCTTTACATATACAAATCTTCTTCTGGGAGGCGCATCCATCGATGTTCATGGAATCCCTCTTACAGATGAGACAATTGAAGAGGCTAAGAGCTGTGATGCAGTTCTGATGGGGTCCATCGGTGGAGATGCAAAAACATCCCCATGGTACAAACTGGAGCCATCCAAACGCCCTGAGGCTGGACTTTTAAAGATCCGTAAAGCTCTGAATCTGTTTGCAAACCTTCGCCCGGCTTATCTTTATGATGAACTGAAGGCAGCATGTCCTCTGCGTGATGACATTATCGGAGACGGTTTCGATATGATGATCATGCGTGAGCTGACAGGAGGTCTCTACTTCGGAGCAAGAAAAACTGAGGAGATCGACGGCGTAAAAACAGCTGTGGATACCCTGAGCTATAATGAGAATGAGATCCGCCGCATTGCAAAACGCGGTTTTGATATTGCCATGAAGAGAAGAAAAAAAGTAACAAGCGTTGACAAAGCCAACGTACTGGATTCTTCCCGTCTGTGGCGTGCAGTAGTAGAAGAAGTTGCCAAAGACTATCCGGAAGTAACACTGGAGCATATGCTGGTTGATAACTGTGCAATGCAGCTGGTAAGAAATCCGGGTCAGTTCGATGTGATCCTTACAGAGAACATGTTTGGTGATATCCTTTCCGATGAGGCAAGTATGGTAACAGGTTCCATCGGAATGCTTTCTTCTGCAAGTCTGAACGAGACAAAATTCGGTCTCTATGAGCCAAGCCACGGCTCTGCACCGGATATCGCAGGACAGAATATTGCAAACCCGATCGCAACAATTCTTTCAGCAGCTATGATGCTTCGTTATTCTCTGGATCTTGACAAAGAGGCAGATGCTATTGAAGCAGCAATCAAAGCTGTTCTTGCAAAGGGTTACAGAACAGTAGACATTATGTCTGAGGGATGCACAAAAGTATCCACAACTGAGATGGGCAAACTGATCTGCGAGAACCTGTAACAGATTACTTGGCAGGATAGATGGGAATCCTGCATAGGAGGTTAAATAATGAGAAGTGATGCAGTAAAAACCGGAATGCAGCAGGCTCCACACAGAAGTCTGTTTAACGCACTTGGACTTACAAAAGAAGAGCTGGAGAAACCACTGGTAGGTATCGTATGCTCTTATAATGAGATCGTTCCAGGCCATATGAACCTGGACAAGATCGCTCAGGCAGTAAAACTGGGCGTAGCAATGGCTGGAGGTACTCCGATCATGTTCCCTGCAATTGCAGTATGTGACGGAATTGCCATGGGCCATGTAGGAATGAAATATTCCCTGGTTACCCGTGATCTGATCGCTGATTCCACAGAGGCTATGGCTCTGGCTCATCAGTTTGACGCACTGGTAATGATCCCTAGCTGTGACAAGAACGTGCCTGGACTTCTGATGGCAGCAGCACGTATCAACGTTCCAACCGTATTCGTAAGCGGTGGTCCAATGCTTGCCGGACACGTGAACGGACAGAAGAGAAGTCTTTCTTCCATGTTTGAGGCAGTAGGTGCTTACTCTGCAGGCAACATGACAGAGGATGATGTATATGAGTATGAGTGCAAGGTATGTCCTACCTGCGGATCCTGCTCCGGTATGTATACAGCAAACAGTATGAACTGCCTGACTGAGGCTCTGGGAATGGGACTTCAGGGCAACGGTACAATCCCGGCAGTTTACTCCGAGCGTATCAAACTTGCAAAACATGCAGGAATGAAAGTAATGGAGATGTACAACAGAAATATCCGTCCAAGAGACATCATGACACAGGAAGCATTCATGAATGCACTTACTGTTGATATGGCTCTGGGATGTTCTACAAACAGTATGCTTCATCTGCCGGCAATCGCTCATGAGCTGGGTCTGAATTTCAGCCCTGAACTGGCTAATGAAGTAAGTGCAAAAACACCAAACCTCTGCCATCTGGCACCAGCAGGTCCAACATACATGGAAGATCTGAATGAGGCTGGCGGTGTTTATGCTGTAATGAATGAGCTGACAAAGCTCAACCTTCTGAACCTGGATTGCATCACAGCAACAGGAAAAACAGTTGGTGAGAACATTGCCAATGTAAGAAACACAAATCCTGAAGTTATTCGTCCGGTTGAGAATCCATACAGTGCAACAGGCGGACTGGCAGCACTGAAAGGAAACCTGGCACCTGACACAGGTATCGTAAAACGTTCCGCAGTTGTACCTGAGATGATGGTACATCAGGGACCGGCACGAGTATTCGACTGTGAGGAAGATGCAATTGATGCGATCAAAGGCGGAAAGATCGTTGCCGGCGATGTTGTTGTAATCCGTTACGAGGGACCAAAAGGCGGCCCTGGTATGAGAGAGATGCTGAACCCTACATCTGCGATCGCAGGAATGGGTCTCGGATCTTCCGTAGCACTGATCACAGACGGTCGTTTCTCAGGCGCTTCCAGAGGAGCTTCCATCGGACATGTAAGTCCTGAGGCAGCTGTAGGCGGACCGATCGCGCTGGTTGAGGAAGGTGACATTATTAAGATCAATATCCCTGAGTGCAAACTGGAGCTGGATGTTTCCGATGAGGTTCTTGCTGAGAGAAGAAAGAACTGGAAACCACGTCAGCCTAAGATCACTACAGGATACCTTGCAAGATACGCAAAACTGGTTACAAGCGGAAATCGTGGCGCAGTTCTGGAGATTCCGGAATAATCACCACCGCAGGAGGGAGCGAAGGAATTATGAAATTAAACGGTTCACAGATCATCATCGAATGTCTGAAGGAGCAGGGCGTTGACACTGTCTTCGGATATCCGGGAGGAACCATTCTGAATGTATATGATGAATTATACAAACATCCGGAGATCAGACATATCCTCACATCTCATGAGCAGGGAGCTTCCCATGCAGCAGACGGATATGCAAGAGCAACCGGAAAAGTTGGTGTTTGTCTGGCAACCAGCGGACCTGGAGCAACAAACCTGGTAACAGGAATCGCAACTGCTTATATGGATTCCATTCCTATGGTTGCGATCACAGCCAATGTAGGCTGTTCTCTTCTTGGAAAAGATTCCTTCCAGGAGGTGGATATCGCAGGTGTTGTAATGCCAATCACAAAACACAGCTTTATCGTAAAAGATGTTACAAAACTGGCTGACACGATCCGCCGCGCATTTGCGATCGCAAGAAGCGGAAGACCGGGCCCTGTACTTGTTGATGTTCCAAAAGATCTTACAGCAACGATCACAGACTACCAGCCGGCTCAGATCTATGATGCGGAGCCAACCGATAAAACAACAAAAACTCAGCTCTATGATGCAGCTGAGATGATCTGTAAAGCAGCTCGCCCAATGATCTTCGTTGGAGGCGGATGCGTTCTGTCCGGTGCACAGGATGAGGTACGTGAGCTGGCAGAAAGAATCCAGGCACCTGTATGTGATTCCCTTATGGGTAAAGGTGTTTTTGCGGGAACTCATGAGCTTTACACAGGTATGCTGGGTATGCACGGAACAAAAACTTCCAACCTGGCAATGTCCAGATGCGATCTTCTGATCGTTCTCGGCGCAAGATTTTCCGATCGCTGTGCAGGTAATACACAGCTGTTTGCAAAACAGGCCAAGATCCTTCAGATCGATGTGGATGCAGCAGAGGTAAACAAGAACGTACTGGTTGACGCAAGTCTGATCGGAGATATGAAGACTGTTCTTCAGAAACTCCTTCCAATGCTCACAGAGCAGAACCATGATGAGTGGCTGGAGGAAGTAAAAGACTCCATGCAGAGATATCCACTGAACTACCGCAAGGATGTTCTGACAGGACCGGCTGTTATTGAAACACTTTATGATGTGACAGACGGACAGGCAATCATCACAACAGATGTAGGTCAGCACCAGATGTGGGCAGCTCAGTACTACAAATATACAGCTCCAAGAACACTCTTAAGTTCCGGTGGACTTGGAACCATGGGATACGGCGTTGGTGCAGCACTTGGTGCAAAATGCGGACGTCCGGACAAAGTTGTTGTCAACATTGCTGGTGACGGATGCTTCCGTATGAACATGAATGAGATCCTGACTGCAACAAGAAACGAGATCCCGATCATCGAGATCGTTATCAACAACCATGTACTTGGAATGGTAAGACAGTGGCAGACACTCTTCTACGGTCAGAGATATTCCAATACAATCCTGGATGATCACCTGGATATCTGCAAGGTTTCTGAGGGTATGGGTGCTACAGCTTTCCGCGTAACAGAGAAAGAAGAACTGAAATCTGTACTGGAGAAAGCCATTGCTCTGAACAAACCGGTTGTAATTGAGTGCGTGATCGACCGTGATGACAAGGTATTCCCAATGGTACCTGCAGGAAAATCCAACCATGAGGTATTCGACGAGAGAGATCTTCAGAACAGATAAGAAGACATCTGACGAAAGAATAATGGAATAGAATTACCCGCCTTTGCATATGCAGAGGCGGGTTTTCAACTGCATGTTACTCATTCAAAAGTATTTTTGGTGCGGACAAATGTCGTCCGTGGACAAATTGACGGAATATTCCGCATTTTGTTATTTTTTTTAGGAGAAAACGTCTCTTGACAATAAATAAACAAAAGAGTAGCATAGCGAGTATGTTGAAAGATTTTACATCGGTAAAGTAATAAAGTACCGGATGAGGAGGATATGAAAAAATGTTAAATCGTGTGTACAACTTCTCTGCAGGTCCTGCAGTACTTCCTGAGGAAGTATTACTGGAGGCTCAGGAGGAGATGATGAACTATCGTGGTTGTGGTATGTCTGTAATGGAGATGAGCCACAGATCCAAGATGTTTGATGAGATCATTGAGGAGTGCCAGCAGGACTTAAGAGATCTGATGAACATTCCGGACAACTACAAAGTACTGTTCCTTCAGGGCGGTGCATCCCTGCAGTTCGCTCAGATTCCTATGAACCTGATGAAGAACCGTGTTGCTGACTACATTGTTACAGGACAGTGGGCTAAGAAAGCATGGCAGGAAGCACAGATCTACGGAACAGCTAACAAGATCGCTTCTTCAGAGGATAAAACATTCTCTTACATTCCGGATTGCTCTGATCTTCCGATCAGCCCGGAGGCAGATTATGTATACATCTGTGAGAACAATACTATTTTTGGTACAGAGTATAAAAAACTGCCAAATACAAAAGGCAAACTCCTGGTATCCGATATTTCTTCCAACTTCCTTTCCAAACCGGTAGATGTTGAGAAATACGGCATCGTATACGGTGGAGTACAGAAAAACATCGGACCTGCAGGTATGGTAATCTCCATTGTAAGAGAGGATCTGATCACAGACGATTGTCTGGAAGGAACTCCTACAATGATGAAATTCAAAACTCAGGCTGATGCAGGATCCATGTACAATACACCAAACTGCTACTGCATCTACATGTGCGGTAAAGTGTTCAAATGGCTGAAGAAAAACGGCGGTCTGTCTGCAATGCAGCAGAGAAATGAAGCAAAAGCCAAGATCCTGTACGATTACCTGGATTCCAGCAACATGTTCCGCGGAACAGTTGTAAAAGAGGACAGATCCCTTATGAATGTTCCATTCGTAACAGACAGTGCAGATCTGAATGCAAAATTCATCGCTGAAGCAAAAGCTGCAGGCTTCGAGAACCTGAAAGGTCACCGTGTTGTAGGTGGTATGCGTGCAAGCATTTACAATGCAATGCCACAGGAAGGTGTTGAGGCACTGGTAGCATTTATGAAGAAATTCGAAGAGGAGAACCTTTAATAATGATCAAGTATACTTGTCTGAATCCAATTTCCCGAATTGGTCTTGACAATTTCACCGCATCTTATGTGCAGACTGATACTTATAAAGATGCTGATATCGCACTGGTAAGAAGTGCTAAGATGCATGATATGGAACTGCCTGACAATCTGCTGGCAATCGGCCGTGCAGGTGCAGGCGTAAACAACATTCCACTGGAAGAGTGTTCTAAAAAAGGTATTGTTGTATTCAATACACCTGGTGCCAACGCAAACGGCGTTAAGGAGCTCGTACTGGCTGGAATGCTGATGGCTGCCCGTGATATCGTAGGTGGTATCGAGTGGGCAAAAGAGGAAGAGAAAAACCCTGAGATCGCAAAACTTGCTGAGAAAGAGAAAAAACAGTTCGCAGGAACTGAGATTGCAGGCAAAAAGCTTGGAATCATCGGACTTGGTGCGATCGGTCAGCTGGTGGCAAACGCAGCAATCCATCTTGGAATGGATGTATACGGATACGATCCATACATCTCTGTATCTGCAGCATGGAACCTGTCCCGTGATGTTCATCATATCCAGGATGTTACAGATATCTACAGAAACTGTGATTACATTACCATCCATGTTCCGGCACTGGAGAGCACAAAGGGAATGATCAGCCGTGAGGCTATCGAGATGATGAAACCTACTACAGTCATTCTTAACTATGCCCGTGATATTCTGGTGGATGAGAATGCGGTTGTAGATGCTCTGAAGAGAGGAAAACTCAGAAAATACATGACAGATTTTGCTAATCCGACAGTTGTCGGTGTTCCGAATGTGGTTGTAACTCCACATCTGGGAGCATCTACTGAGGAGGCAGAAGATAACTGTGCAGTTATGGCTGTAAAAGAGCTGATGGATTTCGTTGAGAACGGAAACATCAGAAACTCTGTAAACATGCCAAACTGTGATATGGGCAAGTGCGAGAGCGCAGGACGTCTGGCCATTGTTCATATGAATGAGAAAAACATGATCACAAAATATGCAGGTGCACTTGGTAATGCGGGTGTCAACATTGCACATTTCACAGATAAGAGCCGTGGCGAGTATGCATATTCCATCGTAGATGTGGATTCACCGGCTACACCGGAGATTCTCGAGAATATCCGTGCGATCCCAAGCGTACTGAAGGTTCGCGTGATCAAATAATCAAGGTGATCAATTAAAAAGATACTAGGGTACAAAGAGGTACTATGGTGATGCAGTAGATGTCCGGCGGGAGCATCTGCTGCATTACTTCGTGTATAGGAGGAAGAAAAATGGCAGTGATTCGCCCGTTTAAGGCACTTCGCCCAAACAAAGAGACAGCCGCTTCCGTGGCAGCTCTTCCATATGATGTATATAGCCGTGAAGAGGCAAGAGAAGTTGTTAAAGGAGATGATCTCACTTTCCTTAGAATTGACCGCCCGGAGACTCAGTTCCCGGCAGGTCACGATATCTATGCAGAGGAAGTATATGATAAAGCAGATGAGATGCTGCAGGAGATGGAAGAAAAAGGGATCTTTGTACAGGATCCAAAGGCATGCTACTATATCTATGAGCTGACCATGGATGGCCGTGCACAGACAGGTCTTGTTGCTGCATCATCTGTGGATGATTACATGAATAATGTAATCAAAAAACATGAGAATACAAGAAAAGACAAAGAGGCTGACAGAATCCATCATGTGGATACCTGCAGTGCTCAGACAGGGCCGATCTTCCTTGCTTACCGTGCAAAGGACGAGATCCGCTCTCTGATCAGCCGGATCAAAGAGCAGGAGCCGGAGGTGGCTTTTGTGTCCGGGGACGGTATTGCTCATAAGGTGTGGGTGATCGACACAGATGCAGATGTAGAGGCGCTGACGGAGGCATTTGCCGCTATGGACCATACCTACATTGCAGACGGACATCACAGAGCAGCTTCCGCTGTACGTGTATCTCTGAGACGTCGTGAAGCAAAACCGGATTATACAGGGGAGGAAGAGTTCAACTACTTCCTGTCTGTGCTCTTCCCGGACGATGAGCTGATGATCCTGGATTATAACCGTGTACTGAAAGACCTGAACGGGCTGTCTGCAGAAGACATGCTTGCAAAGATCGCGACTGTATGTGATGTGGAGAAGGCTGCAGAGGCACCATATCATCCGTCTGCCAAGGGTGAGATGGGATTCCTTGTGGATGGCTGCTGGTATAAGCTGACTGTAAAAGCAGAGAAGACCATGGATGATCCTGTAGAGGCTCTGGATGTGGCTTTCCTTCAGAGAGAAATCCTGAAACCAATGTGGGGAATTGAGGATCCGAAGAGTGATACAAGAATTGATTTTGTAGGCGGAATCCGCGGACTGGAAGAGCTGGAGCGCAGATGCAAAAAAGACTGCGCCGCTGCATTCTCCATGTATCCGACTTCCATCGGGGAGCTGTTCTCTGTAGCGGACGCAGATCTTCTGATGCCTCCAAAATCCACCTGGTTTGAGCCAAAGCTCAGAAGCGGGCTCTTTATACATAAAATTGAGAGATAGTAGCCGGATCCGGTTTGTTCAGGATTCGGAAGGAAACCTCCAGATACAGCCTTGTGTCGTAGTCGTCCAGGTTCAGCCTGGTCATCTCCATGATACGCTCCATCCTGCTGATGAAGGTGCTTCGGTGGATGAAAAGCTTCTGTGCGGCATGCGACATGTTAAACTGTGATTCAAAATACGTATATAGTGTGATATAGTAACTGGTCTGTCTATTCTGATCATGCTCCTGAAGCTGGAGCAGAACAGGATGGCAGACCTGTTCTGGTTTAAAGATGCCTGTTCCGTAGCTGAAGAGGTAATCCAGAGCATAGTCGTTGAATCGGAAATACCATCTGGTGCTGTCCTTCTTCTGTCCGAACTCAATGGCGAATCTGGATTGGCGGTAAAAGATCTCGATGTCTTTCAGGTCATGGAAGATCCTGCTGCAGCCAGCAATCATGAGACCGTCCCGGACCATGTAAGCCAGGGACTGGTAAAAGTCGGCCAGATTTTTTTCGCCGTTTATGGACATGTTGATGATCATGACCACATCGCCATCCGCTTCCACTGCACAGGCATCAGCCCAAAGTTCTTCCACCTGGGAGATCAGATAAGGGGGATACAATTCCTTTTTCAGACGATGTTCCGGCAAAAATGATACCATCATATACTTGTGCTCATCAGTCCAGCCTGTATTCTGCTGGAGACGAAGCAGATTCTGTGGCGTGCAGACGATTCCGGAAAGGCTTTCAGAAAGGAAGGTCCGGAGAAGGTGCTGGGCGTTCGAGGTACTGTGGAAAGAACCGAATCTGCGAAGCAGGTATTCAATATATTCTGCCAGCTGGTTCAGGATCAGCGATTCCCTTCCTGCCTGGTCTGTATCTGTGATGGCCATAACCAGCCTTCCGGCGTAACGGTTATGGTAATGGAAGTTGTACAATTTGTAGTTTTGGTCGTAGTCAAAATCCAATTCTCCGTGGGCGGTTTCTAAGTGGCGCAGATGGGGATTGGAGATCAGGTCGTTTACTGTGTCGATGGAAACGGTTCCGTTTTCACCGAACAGGATGTAGGAAGCTCTTGGATTGCATGCCTGCGCCACGATGGAAAACTGGTTATCCATCAGGCAGAGAGGGATATGCAGCATCTGATAGGTGGTATTGATCAGACTGCGGAAATCCTGAAAGTTCTCAACATTCTGCATGCATGTATTGGCCCATTCGTCATAGAAATCGTATATTTCCTGCAGATTATTATAGAGGTCTGATTCATTTATCGAATCCTTGATCAGAATGATGCTGGTCTTTTTTGGATGGGACATAGCCGGCATACTGGTACAGATGTAACAACCTTCAGGGAGAACGCCGGTGTTATTGAGAGCCAGCCACAGATAATCGCCGGTCTGTTTCATGCTTTTGTAGTATCTGGGACGACCCAGTTCCTGAGAATCACCGCTCTGGCGTATATATTCCAGCGTATATTTCTCTTTCAGATGATAAAATATGGTATCAAGATTCAGTTTCATGCAGTATACACCTTGTTTTTATGTTGGAACAGCTAGTATATATGTTTTATCCATTCTCGGGAGAATGGCATTGAAATGTGTAGTGACACTACAAATTGTAGTGTCGCCATGGCGAAAAGTCAACTGTTTTAATGGATTGCAGTATAGAAAACAGCTGATTATAATAATAGTATATTAAGAATTGATAACCCATTACTACTCTATACACATGGAAAGCGCAGAACATTATGTTCTGCGCTTTCTGTTTTTCGGGGAATATTGTTCTCCTGTAAAAGAAAAATGTGGAGCGCGGCTTAGTTGTACTGTGCGCATGTGTTCTATGCTTTACAAATAATTGTAAAGTGACTAGAATAAGTTTGTTGAAAAAATCACGAAAGGTTGTTATGGAAAGATGGAACAATCAGAAAGCTTGATTTCTGCTTTGGAATTATTCGCATGTGCGAAAGGACTGCTTCCTCTTTGCGTTCTCTTCTGTCTGAATCGCTGGCTGTGTGTGTCGGATTTCAGAGCTTGTAAAGAAAAACGGATGGGAATCTGGTGCTATCTCTTCCTTTTTGCCAACTCTGGTTATGCATTCTTTGCCCTTGAATATCTGAATAATCCGGATCTGGGCAAGATGGAGATTCCGTATATGCTGCTGAATGTGGCGGGTATCATGATCCTGTCACTGATTCTTCTCTTTTGGCTGAATTCCTTTCGAAGGACAATGATCGCCATATTGCTGGTCTTTACCCTGGCTTCTTTTGTATTTGCCCATGTCTATGCATGCAGGGGAGAACCGCTTCAGCTGATTGATGTCTTTGCTGTGGGAACTGCTATGGAGGTGGCAGGAGAATATCAGTTTGAACTGACACAGGAAGGATCCTGCATTCTGCTTCTTTCTTTTCTATTACTTCTTCTTTACTGGCATCTGCCTGATTGGAAGCTGGCTAAGACGAGAAAAGGAAAGATCGGGATCCGTGTGGGCGTGTTTGCTTCCATGATCCTGGGATACTTCTTGTATATGAATACAAACTGGAACGGAAATCTGGGTATCCTGACAGATCTCTGGGCACCGATCAAAACCTACAAAGAGTACGGAACAGAAGTGGGCTTTTTCTGTGTGGCTAAGTATATGCGACTGACAGAACCGGAAGGCTATTCCGCCAGAGCGGTTGAAGAGCTTGCGAGCCGTGTAGAAAAAGAACTGGAAGATAATCAGGAAAAAGACCAGGGAAAAGGCATGTCAGAAGAAACTGGGGAAAATGCTCTTTCCGGGAAAAAGATCCTTCCGGTGAATGTGATCGCCATTATGAATGAATCCTGGGCGGATTACAGACTCATGGGAGATCTGGACACCACAGAACCAGTTATGCCTTTTTATGACTCCATGAGCAAGAATACGATCAAAGGTCATACACTTGTCTGTATTCGCGGAGGAGGTACGGCAAAGACAGAATATGAATTCCTGACGGGAAATTCGGAGAAACGTTTTCCGGGAATGGTCCCGTATGTGAGCTATTACACGCATGAGCAGCATTCCCTTTTTGAGGTCATGCAGGATCAGGGATATGAGATCGCAGCCATGCATCCAAACAAGGGAACAAACTGGAACAGAAGTAATGCCTACCGTCTGATGGGGGTAGAGGATTTCTATACTATCGATGATTTCCCGGAGGATGCCAAGAGGATCCGTGCGCATATTTCAGACGAGGCCAATTATGATGCTATTATTCAGCTGGTAGAAGAAAAGGAAGAGGCAGATCAGCCGTTTTTCCTTTTTGATGTGACCATGCAGAATCATGGTGGCTACAAGGCAAAGAAGTATGTAAGCAATATCCATCTGAATGGATATGAGGATGATACGGTGGATCAGTATCTTTCCCTGCTGCGGGATAGTGATGATGCGCTGGAAAAGCTGATCCGGTATTTTGAGAAGTGTCCGGAGCCAACCATGATCCTGATGTTTGGTGATCACCTGCCGGATCTTCCGGATGAGTTCGCAGAGCATCTCACAGGGAAGACCTATGATGACAGCAGTCTGGAAGAGCAGGAGCTGTATTACGAGACTCCTTTCTTTATCTGGACCAATTACGAGCAAAGGGAAGAAGAGGGAATCCTGACCAGTACAAATTATCTGGGAACTATGATGCTGGAAGAAGCCGGTCTGGAACTTCCGCCTTATAATCAGTATCTGGAGATGCTGAGAGAAAGGATACCGGCCCTGAACCATCTGGGCTATCTGAAGGCAGACGGACAATGGGTTCGCTGGGATGATGCAACCGATCCGGAAGCGACGCTTGAAAAGGAATATGAATACTTTCAGTACAATAATCTGGCTGAGAACAGGAAAAGACTGGACTGGTTTTATGAAGTAAAAAACAGGAACTGACGAGATTGTCAGTTCCTGTTTTTTGCTTCATGCAGAATAGATGATCTGTTTCAGGAATTGAAGAAGTTCCTGAGCAGGCTGGGAGAGAGATTCCCTTGCATTGGTGATATATCCAAAAGTATATTTGCTTTTGGCGCTTTCCAGCGGAATGGACCGGATCCTGCTCTCTCCAAACAGCTCCGGATTGATGCTGCTGCTCAGGAGCGCATAGTCGGTGTTCAGAAGCAGGTTGATGATCAGCTGGCGGCTGTTTGTCTGCAATGGATACTCCAGCTTTCCGTACGGGTCATTGGACATCAGAGGAACGGAAGAATCTTTGCGGAAGAAATCCGAGTCCTCCTCAAACTGGATAAAACGCATGGATTTCAAGTCTCTTTCGGAAAGAGATGTACTGTTGAAAAACGGATTGGAAGGTCCGACAAGGAGACTTGTTTTGTTCTGATACAGAGGATAGAAGGTCAGATGTCTGTTCTCCAGCTTCTGATTGAATGCAGGCAGCATGGCATGATTCACAGAAACAAAAGCCAGATCGATGTGACGATGGTTCAACTCTGTCATCAGTTCAGGAAGATCAGCCTCGGTATAACAAATTGTCATGTTATCAAGCGGCTGACTCTGGATGTATTCTGTTATGGAATGGATTAGGTGATCGCTGGTCTGGCAGCCGATCCTGAGTGTTTTTACATTCTGAGATTGCTGGATAGAAGAGATTTTTTCTGCATCTTTCAGCATCTGTCTTGCTGTGTAGTAGACAATTTTACCGGCATCGGTCAGTTCAACACCCCTTGCTTTTCTTCTGAGAAGCTCAATCTGGAGCTCATCCTCTAAAGATTTAATGCATTTACTGATGTGTGGCTGGGATGTATAGAGAAGATCAGCGGCTTTTTTGAAACTTCCGCAGTCTGTACTGGTTACAAAGTACTGTAATTGTTTAATATCCATAAAAATACCTCGATAAGATATGATTATTTATTATATCAGATGCTCAGCAATAATTCAATTATATGTCTGACGCATAAGTGATGGAAAAATGGGTTTTTGTCTGCTATACTGTAGTAATTGAACTTCTCGAAATGGATCAGTCCACTTTATTAAGAGATGAGAAAAGAGGAATATGCGAATGGATGCACATGAAGTGCTGGAGTTGGTAAAAGAAGGAAAGCTTTCAGTGGAAGAAGCGGAAAGCTTTTTCAGACGCCAACCTTTTGAAGAGATGGATTTTGCAAAACTGGATATGCATAGAAAGGTACGCTCTGGCTTTCCAGAGGTGATCTACTGTGCAGGCAAAGCAGAAAGCCATCTGTTAAAAATATTTGAGAGGCTCTACGAAGCGGAGGGAGAGGTTTTCGGAACAAGAGCTACACCGGAACAGTATGCTCTGATCAGAGAAAAATTCCCTGAAACGGAATACGATCCGATTTCACATATTATTAAGATTGAAAAAAGAAACAAGAAAAGAACAGGGTGTATAGCTGTATGTACAGCCGGAACGGCAGATATCGCGGTGGCGGAAGAGGCGGCCCAGACAGCCGAGTATTTTGGCAGTAAGGTAGAAAGGATCTATGATGTGGGAGTTGCCGGAATCCACAGGCTTCTTTCCCGCATTGATCGGATCCAGAGAGCGAACTGTGTCATTGCGGTTGCCGGAATGGAAGGTGCCCTGGCCAGTGTTTTGGGTGGAATGGTTGACAAACCGGTTATTGCGGTTCCTACATCTGTGGGATACGGAGCAAGCTTTCATGGAGTTGCGGCTCTTCTGACAATGGTGAATTCCTGCGCCAACGGAATTGCCGTTGTAAACATTGATAATGGATACGGGGCCGGTTATATTGCCACTCAGATCAATCGTATGGGGGTAAAAAAAGATGAGTAAGACTCTTTATCTGGAATGTGCATCCGGAATCAGCGGAGATATGTTTGTGGCAGCTCTTCTGGATCTCGGGGCAGATCAGAAGAAATTGAAAGAAACACT
>JAKSRN010000220.1 GCA_024403585.1 Lachnospiraceae bacterium
AACTGGCTGAAAGAAACCGTAGGTTCCAACTGCTCTGCCGTCGGAGAAATGTAAATCCTGGTAGCACCATCATCCGTCACATACAGTGCTCCAACATTCACCTCATAATCCACAGCTTTCAACTGTTCCAAAGTCCAGTTCCATCCCTGGCTGATCAGACCTTCATGAGAAGCAAACGGCGGCAGGGAATCCATCTCCTGGATCTCTTCAAATGAAAAACCATAAAGAAAAGTCCCATCATAATCATAAAAACGAATCGGATCAAGCTCTGACCCACTCCCACCAGAACCAGAGATTTTCATAACAGCCTCTGGCATATCCTTTGGAAGATAGCGTACAGTAGACCCCAGCTTGCTTCTGATCGCATTCGCAATCTCTGTCATAGTCTCATCTTTTACAAAAACATTTGCCATCAGAACGCCACCTCATTTCCATCAACAAAGCTGTCCACGGTTCTCTGCAGTTCCTCTACATGCTTACCCAGATCTTCCACACTCTTCTCCAGATCGGTCACATCAGGTATCTTCTTTTCCACATCTCCAATCGCCTGCTGCACTTGTTCCCCGGTCTGAAAATCACTATCATTTTCCAGTCCACTGACCTTTGTTGGAATCTTTCCTTCTGTCTCCTGAATCTTCTGGTCAACCTGCTCTTCTGTCTGATAAGTACTGTCATTTTCCAGCTCACTGGTCTTTGCCGGAATCTTCTTTTCAAGTTCCTGTGCAGTCTGCTCTAATTCTTCGTCAGAAACCAGACCTAATTCCTCAGCACTCTTTTCACCGGACAATACAACTCCGTTCACAGATGGCTTATTAGATAACTGCTCATAATCATTCGTGCCGGACCCGCCCGGTGCATTGCTCAACATTCCCACAAGCTGTTCCATCATGCCACCTCCACTGTCAGCTTCAAAATCTTTCCGGCTATAAAAGTACACCGGTAACCATCTGCCTTATTCAGTGACAGTTCCCATATGTATCTGCCGATTTCCAGTTCCTTAGTATCTTCCTCTTTGAAGCAGACCTGTTTCTTTTTGATATCTGCTTCTATCGTAAAAACAGGAACAGGATCATATTTATTCTGCTTTGCTGCAAAAATGACCCTGTCCCCTTCTTCAAATTCATATTCTGATCCATCCGGAAGTAATGCCTTGAAGGCGAATGTCGGCGTGTCACCTTTCGTCATTACTATCTTCATATTCTCGTCCACACTCCAGGACATACCCATTCACCTCACTTAAAATGCGTCAAAATCTGACTGACTCGCCATAACAGCGTATGATTTGTCTGCCACATCATCGTTATTACTTTCCACATACATATCGTTCACCATTCCGATGGTCAGCAGATCAAGGTCTCTTATGGAAATCCCCAGCTGTACACATCGGAGCAGGAACAACGGTGTTGTCATCGGACGGTCTGTTGAACGAAGTTTTTTTTAGCTTCCGCATCCGACTTCACATTCAGTCCCCAAAGTTCAATGATCTTTGGAAGTACCTGATAAATAGAAAAAGTATTGAATGCATCCAGCCACTCTTCCGGAGTATCCGGGATATTCGGATCTGCATGTTTTGCCATAACATAAGCAATGTTTTCAAACATTTCCAAAGAGAACAGATCCAGATTGCTGACTTCCTCTGTGTTATCTCCGATAGCCTTTTCCAAAGAAGATAAATCCTTGTAGATATCCCTCTGGAACTTCATTCTGTAAATTCTCGGAATAGCTGCAGATGCCCTAAACGGTACCTGTTTGCCATCAATTTCAATATTTTTAACCATACTCATAGTCCCATTCCTCACTTTCCGTGCTGTTCAAAAGAGCCAGGGCATCCCTGCCCCAGCCCCAAGATCTGTCAACATGATTAGTCTGCTGAATTCACTCCTGTAAGAGTCGGCATATAAACTGCCTTGTACCAGTCTGTGTAAACAGTGCTGTCTGTCTCATTACCGGTTTTAGCCTTAACCACTCCGGAAGGAAGCGGTGTTGCCTTGATGGTAAGAGTTTCTGTCTGAACCTCACGGTTCTCTTCATTGGTCTTACCCTCAATACCAGGTCTTGATGCAGAGCAGTTATAAAGTACGTGTCTGATATGCTTCACATCGCCATCAAACTCGAAAAGCAGTGCAAAAGCATTCAGTTCAGAATTTGCATTCTCGATAAGAACCTTGTTATCATCCAGAATCTCATTCAGAGCAGATACCCTGAAATCCTCAGGAATGATTGCAAGTTCCAGATCTCCGTCATAGCCCATATTGTTATTGATAACGTAATAAGCCACACCGTCTGCATAAAAATTCTCCGGTTCGCCGTTGGCATCCAGAGAGATAGATACCGCACCAGGTAATGCCACAGGAGTCTCAAAGGAAACAACACCCTCTTCATCCACCTTAAGCATCGCATAGTGGGCATTCTTAAGATTGTATTTGACCTTATTCTTAGCCATTATCCAAACCCTCCATTTCAAAACTGTACAGGATCTCATAAAGCTTCTCGCTCTGGATCCAGACTTCCGACTTGTTATAAAAAATCTCATGGCTGTCAAGCACAGCCTCAACCTTTGCTTCCAGTCCAACATCCTTGGAATCGGAATAAAGTTCTATCCTTACCTCATTTATCTTGAAGTACACTCTTCCATCAGCTGCAAAATTATCTGAGCCGGGAAGCAGATAACAGATAAATGGTGGCTGGGGACTTTCACCTTCTGCAAAATGATCATACGCAAACGGAATCTCCATCTCCGTGATCATTCCAACCAGTTCTTCTATTGTCATTTCAATGCCCTCTCAACTTCCCTTTCCAGTAATTCTGCTGCAGCTGCTTCTGCCGGTGCAATATGAGGAAAAGCCCTGGTTCTTCCACCGCCACGCTTGGCATGACCAAATTCCAGAAGATGTGCCAGCTGATACCTGTTTCTGGAATGTACCGTCACTTCCATAGCATTTGCAGTCTCTTTCGTGGTTTTTACCGCCCAGCTTTTCTTGTATGCACCGCTGTCTACCGGAGCACCTGCCTGAACATCCTTCTTTGCAGAATCCCCTGCTTTTTTCACCGCCGCTTTCAGATCCTCAGTGGCAAGGTCTGCGTATTCCTGCAGGCCTTCCATCACAACTGCTGCAAGCTGGTCAATCCTGATTCTGTCTGTTGCCACACCTACCGCCTCACTTTCCTGCAGCTGAATTTCAGGCATTTCTTCCTGTAATTCATATGATCCACATTCGTGATATCATAGAGTTCTCCATGAAATACCAGCCTGTACTCTGTACTGGAAATAGGAGCTGTTTTTCCGCAGTATCTGACTGTCACTGTCATGCCGACATCCTCAACCACAGTTCCTGCAGTCTCTTTTTCCTTAGAGCTTGCCAATCCCTCACCGCCAATTGTTGCAAAGCAGGTATAATAATCCTCCCAGGAATTTTTATGATTTCCTATCGCATCTGTGATTACCGTATTCCTCTGGAAAGTGACCTTCTCATTCAAAAGACCAACATTCATCAGAATCCCTCCTGCCTTACACCAAACAACAGTGACCTCAGGGATAAAGTAAGTGCCTTATGGTCAGCTTCTTCCCTGTGTTCATACAGATATGCCACAGCATACATCACTGCGATTTTTGCTATTGGCTGATCCTCAAACTCATCTTCATCTTCGATTCTCGCAACATCCATGCATAGCTGTTGTGACTGCTCGATGATGCCTTTCAGCAGTACATCATCGTCATCGAAGTCCACCCTGAGATAATTCTTCATTTCTTCTAACGTCACTACCATCAGCATCACCTCACAAAATCAGGCGGCAC
>JAKSRN010000221.1 GCA_024403585.1 Lachnospiraceae bacterium
GCTGCGGCATATCTGAAGCAGGGTGAGGTGTTCAGTACAACCCTGAGCACAGAGTTTAACCGGTAATGAAGAGAGGACTATTTTTATGAATTTAAGGCAACTGAGCGTGGGAAAATCAGCGACCATCACAGCTGTTGGCGGAGAGGGCGCATTGCGTCAGCATTTTCTGGATATGGGTGTGATTCCGGGAGCAGAAGTAACAGTGGTTAAGCTGGCCCCCATGGGAGATCCGATGGAGCTGCAGATCCACGGCTACGAGCTGACCCTTCGACTGGCGGATGCGGAGCAGATTGAGATCAGCCCGATCGCAGAGAGAAGCAATAAACACAAACGAATCAAGAAATTTTCCGGCAATGAACATCCTGGCCTTGGTGAAACCGGAAAATATCATGATGATACGAATGCGGAAAAACTGCCTGCAGATACCCTGCTGACTTATGCACTGGTAGGAAACCAGAATACAGGAAAGACCACTCTTTTCAACCGTCTGACCGGAGCTAATCAGCATGTAGGAAATTTTCCGGGCGTAACGGTGGACCGTAAAGATGGTGCTATAAAGGGACATCCTAATACCAAGATCACAGATCTTCCAGGTATCTATTCCATGTCTCCTTATACCAGCGAAGAGATCGTTTCCAGAAATCTGGTTCTGACGGAAAAACCGAAAGCCATTATCAACATTGTGGATGCCAGCAATATAGAGAGAAATATGTATCTGACCATGCAGCTTCTGGAGATGAATATCCCTGTGGTTGTGGCTCTGAATATGATGGATGAGCTGCTGGGGAACGGCGGCTCCATCGATATCAATCAGATGGAGCTGCTCCTGGGTGTTCCGGTCTGTCCTATCTCTGCTATGAAAAATGAAGGCGTCGATGAACTGGTACGCCACGCGATCCACATCGCAGAATATCAGGAGAAACCGAAAGTACAGGACTTCTGTAATGCAGATGACCATGGCGGAGCGATCCATCGCGCCCTGCATGCAGTGGAGATGATCATCGAAGATCATGCAGAGAGAGCAGAACTTCCAATCCGATTTGCAGCAACAAAGGTTGTGGAGGGAGACCCTCTTGTCATGAAGCAGCTGCAGCTGGAACTGAACGAACAGCAGATGCTGGAGCATGTGATCAAACAGATGGAGCATGAAAGCGGCATGGACCGCGCGGCTGCCATGGCAGATATGCGATTTGATTTTATCGAGCGTGTCTGTGAGGCGACAGTTGTAAAACCGAAGGCCAGCAAGGAACGTATGCGATCAGAGAAAATCGATACTATTCTTACTGGAAAATGGACAGCCATTCCGTTTTTTGTGCTGATCATGGGAGCAGTTTTTTTTCTGACATTTAATGTGATCGGTGCTTTTTTGCAGGGAGTTCTGGATTATGGCATCTTTCTTTTGACCAGACTTGTGGACCGGTGGATGACAGCGGTGCAGGTGAATGATGCTCTTCACAGCCTTGTGATCGATGGTATCTTTGGCGGTGTTGGTAGTGTACTCAGCTTCCTGCCCATCGTTGTAACGCTCTTCTTCTTCCTTTCTTTAATGGAAGACAGTGGATATGTGGCACGTGTTGCCTTCTTTATGGATAAACTGCTTCGTAAGCTGGGACTTTCCGGCCGAAGTATTGTTCCGATGCTGATCGGATTCGGATGTACGGTACCGGCGGTAATGTCTACCAGGACCTTGCCTTCCAGCCGTGACAGGAAGCTGACCATCCTTCTGACACCTTTCATGAGCTGTACTGCAAAACTTCCGATCTATGCTTTTTTTGTAAATGCTTTCTTCCCGGGAAAAGGCGGCTTTATTATGACCGGTCTTTATGTATTGGGAATAGTTGTGGGTATTCTTGTGGCGCTCCTGTTCAAGAATACACTTTTTAAAGGTGAAGCAGTTCCTTTTGTTATGGAGCTTCCGAATTATCGTATGCCGGGAGCAAAGAATGTGGCTCAGCTTTTGTGGGAGAAGGCAAAAGACTTTTTGACCAAGGCATTTTCCGTGATTCTGCTGGCGACCATTGTGATCTGGTTCCTGCAGAGCTTTGATCTGCACCTGAATATGGTCGATGATTCTTCTGTCAGCATTATGGCCCGGTTATCAGGCCTTCTGGCACCATTATTCGCACCGCTTGGCCTTGCGGACTGGCGAATTGTCACATCCCTGATCAGTGGTGTTATGGCAAAGGAAAGTGTGGTTGCTACTATGGAGCTCCTTTTTGCCGGAGGTGTTTCAGCTGCCCTGACAAAAACAGGTGCGGCTACTTTGCTGGTCTTTTCTCTTTTGTATACGCCGTGTATTGCTGCGATTGCATCAGTCAGAAGAGAACTGGGAACAAGATGGGCTGTAGGTTTGGTTTTCTGGCAGTGTTTTGTTGCCTGGTGTGCAGGACTTGTGACATATCTTGTCTGTTCCGGTATTCTGCATTAAAACCTGTTATAAAAAATGTCGCAGAAATTAAAGAAAATTGCAGAAAAGAATTCTAAAAAAGAGGATTTAGTTATAGAATATTAAATAAGTGGACTCGAGAGAAAAAGAAGAGATTTTCTGAATGGGATTGTCCGCTTTGTAAAAGAAATAATCAATAAAGGGAAAAAGAATATTGGGGGAAAAGGCAATGGCAAAATATGTTATGGCACTTGATTCAGGAACAACATCCAACAGATGTATCCTGTTTGATGAGAAGGGAAAAATCTGCAGTGTAGCACAGATGGAGTTTACACAGTTCTTTCCAAAACCAGGCTGGGTTGAGCATGATGCAGAGGAAATCTGGGCTACTCAGCTTCAGGTTGTAAGACAGGCAATGAATAATCTGAATGTTACTGCTGCAGATATCGCAGCGATCGGTATTACAAATCAGCGTGAGACAACCATTATCTGGGATAAAACTTCCGGAAAACCGATCTGCAATGCAATTGTATGGCAGGATCGTAGAACCGCTGCTTATTGTGACACTCTGAAAGCAAAGGGACTGACTGATGCTTACAGACAGAAAACCGGTCTGGTAATCGATCCTTACTTCTCAGGAACAAAGATCCGCTGGATGCTGGAGAACGTTCCTGGTGCAAGAGAGAAGGCAGAGAAGGGTGATCTGCTGTTTGGAACTGTTGAGACATGGCTGATCTGGAATCTTACAGATGGAAAAGTACATGTAACAGACTATTCCAATGCATCCAGAACCATGCTCTTCAATATCACTGAGCTGAAATGGGATGAGGAGATCCTTGCTGAGCTGGGCATTCCGGCATGTATGCTTCCGGAAGCAAAACCATCCAGCTGTATCTATGGAACCACCACACCGGAGATCCTTGGTGGACGTGTTCCGATCGCAGGCGCTGCAGGTGACCAGCAGGCAGCTCTGTTTGGACAGACCTGTTTTAATCCTGGTGATGCAAAGAATACTTACGGAACAGGCTGCTTCCTTCTGATGAATACAGGAGAGAAACCTGTATTTTCAGAAAATGGTCTTGTAACCTCTATCGCATGGGGTATCGGAGATAAGGTTGAATACGCACTGGAGGGTTCTGTGTTCGTTGCAGGATCTGCGATTCAGTGGCTGAGAGACCAGGTGAAACTGTTGGATTCTGCAGGTGACTCTGAGTATTTTGCAAACAAAGTAGGAAATACAGACGGTGTTGTAGTGGTGCCTGCATTTACAGGACTGGGTGCACCATACTGGGATCCATATGCAAGAGGAGCTATCGTAGGTCTGACACGAGGAACAAACAAATATCATCTGATCCGAGCTACTCTGGAGTCTCTGGCATATCAGGTATACGATGTTCTCCATGC
>JAKSRN010000222.1 GCA_024403585.1 Lachnospiraceae bacterium
ACCAGCTTTACGCAACCGCCGGCTTAGCTGTTGTCTTCTGGATAATTGCGCCAACCACAATCAGTGCAAGACCGATACCATCTGTAAGGATTCCTGGTACGATCAGCATGAGTCCGCCTGCCAGCATCAGGATACGGATAACCGGATTCATCTGACCCATCAGGTAACCGCCAAGGGCAGCTGAGACACCGAAGATTCCGATGAAGGAAGTAACTGCGATCAGGGCTACCTCTGCAGCTCCTGTGTCAATCAGCAGCAGTGCCGGGTTGAAGCAGAATACATAAGGTACGATGAATACAGCGATCGCAAGACGGGATGCATTGAAAGCTGTCTTCATTGGGTTTGCTTTTGCAATCGCAGAACCTGCATAAGCTGCCAGAGCTACAGGTGGTGTGATATCAGCTACGATACCGAAGTAGAATACGAAGAAGTGTGCTGCCAGAGAAGGAACACCCATACGGATCAGGATCGGTGCACAGGTAGCTGCCATGATACAGTAGTTAGCTGTTGTAGGAACACCCATTCCGAGGACGATACAGCAGAGCATAGTCAGGAGCAGGGCAACGATCAGATGACCGTTAGCAACTGTGATGATACCGTTGATCAGTTCGTTTGCAAGACCTGTCATGGTGATGGAACCTGCAATGATTCCTGCAACACCACAGGCTGCAGCAACAGTGATGGTTCCTTTTCCGCCGGCTTCCAGAGCATCGATGATCTTGCTTGGAGAGATACGGTGGTTTTTATCAGGAAGAGAAACCAGGACAGCGAGGATGATCGCATAGCTTGCAGCTTTCTGCATAGTCATGAAGTTACCGGAAACCCAGACAACCAGCATGATCAGAGGAAGCAGCAGGTAAAGTTTTTTCACCAGTTTTCCGAATTTCGGAAGCTGATCTGCTGGGATTCCGGACAGCTTCAGTCGTTTTGCCTCCAGATGAACGGAGATAAAGATACCAGCGAAGTACAGGATTGCCGGAAGGATGGCACGGGACAGAATATCGGAGTATGGAACACCGATGAAGTCAGCCATCAGGAATGCGGCAGCACCCATGATCGGCGGCATGATCTGACCACCGGTTGAAGCAGCGGCCTCAACAGCACCGGCAAATTCGGATTTATAACCGGTCTCTTTCATCATTGGAATAGTTACAG
The DNA here is from genome assembly GCA_024403585.1 of Lachnospiraceae bacterium. GTDB lineage: Bacteria > Bacillota > Clostridia > Lachnospirales > Lachnospiraceae > JAKSRN01. Next base: position 1,156 of record JAKSRN010000222.1, read on the forward strand.
AACCTGTTGTTACAGTGTTTCCTACAGAAGAACCGGAAACCATACCGCAAAGAGCAGAAGAGATAACCGCTACCTTAGCAGGACCACCGGCATATTTACCCGCTGCACAGTTAGCCAGAGAGATGAAGAACTGTGAGATTCCTGTTCTCTCCAGAAATGCTCCAAAGATGATAAATACAATAATATATTTGGAACAAACATTAACAGGTGTAGAGAAGATTCCCTCTTTTGTATAGAACAGATTTCGTACGAAGTAACGGATTCTTCCGAAGAAATCAGGGTTAGTAAGACCGATTGCCAGAGCGTAGATGATAAAGAAACCTGCTACACAAAGGATCGGGATACCTACGGAACGTCTTGTCAGCTCCAGAAGAACAGCGATGGCAATCACACCGATCACGATCTGCATAGGTCTGAAGCGGGTACCCTGCTGAAGAATGCTGTTTGCATTGAAGGTAAAGTAAAGATAAGATGCAGTTCCTGCAACCATCAGGACAATGTCATACCATGGCATGTAGTTTGGTTTTACCTGACCTTTTTTTGCAGGATAGATCAGATATCCCATGAGAACGATCAGAGCCATGAAAGAAGTCAGACGGATCTCCTCCAGGAAGGTAGCAAACAGAGTAACATAGATACACCACAGGGAAAATGCTGCCATCAGGAATCGGATCGCAACCTTATATTTGCCGGTCCAGATACGCTGGTTGGACTCCCTGTCGTATTTTTTCATAATCTCATCAATTTCAGCCTGAGAGCCGGCTACATTAGTATTAACATCAGTATTCATGGTCAGCCCTCCTCGCCTAATGATTCTACGGTTACCCCATGCTCTGCATAGTATTTAGCAGCGCCTGGGTGGAATGGTGCAGCCATTCCTTCGGTTGCATTTTCAAGAGTCAGCTCTGCGCCTTTGGCATTCTCAGCGGTGATCTCGTCAGTATGATCGAAGATTGCTGCCGTCATGTTGTAGACGGTCTCTTCCGGAAGAGCAGCAGATACGATGACTGTTGCCTTTACAGTGATGGTTTCCACAGGCTCATCCTGTTTTGGATAGGTTCCTGCCGGAATCTCCAGTGGAGCATAGTAAGGACATGCGTCAAGAATACCATCTCGAAGTTCTCCGTCAATGTTTACAAGATATACACCGTTGGTGGTAGCAAGCTCTGTGATCGCTGTAGTCGGAGCACCGGCAACGATGAAGGCAGCCTGGATTTTTCCATCCTTCAGTGCCTCTTTGGAATCACCGAAAGACTGGTACTGAGGCTTGATATCATCCAGACTAAGTCCGGCACCTGTCAGTACATCAATGGCATTGAAGTATACACCGGATCCGGCTTCTCCGATGGAAACACTCTTTCCTTTCAGATCAGCAACAGTTTTGATGTTCTCATCCATTGTGATCAGCTGAACAGTCTCAGCATAGAGACCACCGAGAACACGGAAATCATGGGTCGGGCCATCCTTCTCAAAGGATTTTGTTCCTTCCCAGGCATAGGCCATAACATCGGACTGGGTGAAGCCCAGCTGGAAATCACCGTCCTGAATGGACTGGATGTTTACCTTGGAACCTCCTGTGGATACGGCTGTTACTTTGATTCCGGCATAGTTTCTGATGTACTGGGCAATGATTCCGCCATAAGCATAGTAAGTGCCGGCGGTACCACCTGTTCCGAACATCATTCGCTCACCAGAACCGCATCCGGTAAGAAGACTTCCCACCAGAACAACGGCGGAAAGAAGAGCGGCTAAAGGTTTCGCTTTTTTCATATGTTTTATCCTCCCTTATCAGATAGGCATGTGTCTTTTTATCTCTGTCGGATTAGACTCCCTCCTCTATAGGTTGTGAATAATAATAATCAGTCTCCGCAGGAGCTCCGACTTGATTACAAAAATGCCCTCAATTTAATACTATATAGTAAAAGTTAGTCAAGGGCAAGAAATTCAAGATAATTAGTGAGGATTCCAAGAGAAGATACGATTGAGATTTTGTCAGAATTTTTGTACAATATAGAAGATATACAGGATGTTTGGTAATACGAGGTGTAAATAATGGATGGAAAGATCATAAAAATGTTTTTAGATGCCTATGGAGTGGATCTCTATTCAACCTTAGGCATGGAATATCAGAAATACAGAAAACCATATCTGCAGGAAGCTCTTCTGGAAGCGGATGCGAAAAATACGCCAACAGAGAAAGACCTGAAGGACAAGGAAGAGATTGAAGCTGCTCTGGATGCAGATCAGCTGGTACGCCTGATGAGAAGAAAGATGTCGGTTACCAATACCGCTCTGCTGCGCGAGAGACTTCTTCGTGTGCAGAAAGTGGTGAATGTGCCGATCATGGAGAAGGTATATACTTCCGGTCAGGAGACATTTGCCCTGAATGCATTGTATTTTCTTCTGCATGCGGATGTGGATTATTCTGTTTTTCTCTATAAGATATATGAAGAAGTCCGCAGTGAATTCATGAAATCCTGCCTTTGTTTATGTATGGGAATCCGGGGTTCGAAAGAGATGCTGCCTATGCTTATGCAGGAAGCAAAAAGAATGAGTGTGAATTTTCCGCAGGAAGGGCTCTATCAGGGACCGGTGATCGCAGTTATGGAACTTGGAGCACGGGTTTTCGGAAC
>JAKSRN010000223.1 GCA_024403585.1 Lachnospiraceae bacterium
TAAACTGGTACCCAGATGATGGACTTTAACATGACAGTTGAAGTACCCGTCGTCTGGGTACTTTTTTTGATTTCGGAGGGTAAGTTTTATGCGATTTTTCTTTGATGAGAAGAAACTGCAGAGCCATCATTGTGTTTATAAGGTTGACCAGTGGAAACTGGTGTTAAAGTATGACTTTCGGCTTCGTCTTTATAAAGCCTGGAAGCCAGAGCAACAACCAGCGGAGGTGCTTCGCATCCTGAGAGAAGAAGGACTGACAGAAGATCTTGTGGGGCAGGACTACTTTATCAGCGTTACAAATGGCTTCAAGGGTGGTGGATATCCGGTTCCTCACAGATCGGAGCTTGCTGCAAAAATAGATTATCAGGAGGAGAATCCCCTGATACTGTCAGGCAAATACACCAGACCTTGGAAAGGAAGCGGAAATGGCCTGGTGATAGAAAAATCTTTTTTGCAAGAGATAGAGAACCGCTACCCGGAGGTGTCAGTCGAAGAAAGCATCCGTATGGCGGGACTGGATCCAGTGGATGTCGGATATAACAGGATCAGAAATATCAAAGTGGAGATAGAAAAGAAAAAAGATCGTGAATACAGAAAACAGCTGGACGACTTTATGGCACAGAATAAGTGGGATGAAGAAGAGCATGAAGCTGGAAATCAGGAGGAAACTGCCACCATGCAGGAACCTGAAGCAGTTACTGCCGGGCTTAATCCATATGTAGAAAGCATTGATTATGCGGGAGTGCAGCTGAAAAATGCCTTTTATAATGAGGCATATCTGCTATACCCACTGGGATTAGAGAAGATACTACGGATTTTTGAACTTCCATCGGACCAGATCCCGGAAAGGTCAAAGGTGATGATCAGCTCAAAGCTCCACAGCTGGAGCCGGGGTGATGAGCAGCTGTCAGAAGACAGCGAGCAGATCCGACGGATACGGAGGTTCAAAGTAGTGGAGCTGAACCAGCTGGTACAGACCGGGTTTTCATCATTGGGTAAGGGATTTACAAAGATGGACATAAAGAATAAACGGCGTTTTTGCCAGTATCTGCAGGATCTGCCCCGTGACACGACCGGATTTTATACCAGTGCAAGGATCAGGGAACTGTCAGGAATACCTAAGAGCACCTATTATGCATTGCTGAATGATGATGGATACGGAAAAGCTTCTGAAAAGAAAGCCGTGGATGACGAGGCGGATATAGAAGTAATCCGGGAGGTGCTTTCGTATAAGGGATTTGAGAAAGGGATCCGACAGGTATATATGCTGATGCCGAAGGTGACGGGACAGAACTTCAGTATCTACCGGATCCGTCGGCTGATGAATAAATACGGCATCCGTACTACGATCCGTCGTCCGAGCAGGAACCGCAAGGCAATGAAAGAACTGATCGCACGAAACCGTAAGGCAAACCTTCTTATGAGAAGATTCCGGATGCACAGGCCGAATGAAGTCAGGCTTACGGATGTAACATATCTTGATTATGGGGATGAACTGAGGGTATACGGGTCAGCCAGTGTGGATCCGGTTACCGGCCGTTTGATCTGCTTTATCGTAAGTGAGAACAATGATCTTCAGCTGGCGCTGGATACTCTGGAAGCTATGGATGAGCATCCGGCGAAAAGCGGTGCGATCCTTCACTCAGATCAGGGAATACTGTACATGACAGATGACTTTCAGGCTGCAGTCATAGAAAAGGAACTGACCCAGTCCATGTCGCGCAGGGGAAACTGCTGGGACAATGCACCGCAGGAATCATTCTTCGGTCATTTCAAGGATGAGTGTCATTACCGGGACTGCAAAACGCTGGAAGAACTCCGTTCCATGGTCAGCAGTTATGGGGTATACTATAATACAGAGAGGGGCATGTGGGAGAAAGAACGCATGACACCGGAAGAATACGAGAAATATCTGGAAAGCATGGATGAAACGCAGTGGCGGGAACATTTGGCCAGGGAAGAAGAAAGGTATCTGAAGATGAAGGCAGCATCTGCAGCAAAGGCTGTGGAAGATGCAAAACAGTACCGCAATGAAATAGAAGAAAGACTGGGGGAATTGAGACCATGAAACTGGTAAAAAACGATGACAGATATAAATATCCGGACGGGACAGACCGCCCGGATGATAAGATCATACCATTCCTGGATAATCCGTTTGTCACGGGATTTAAGGGAGAAAGACTCTTTTATTCCAAAGACTTTGACGTGGCTATGTACAAAAAGATCACAGAGGAAAAAATGACCTATGTACAGGCCTACAATGCTTTAGGGTTTGATACAGAGATACTTGGAACCGACAGAGCCAATGCTGCGGGGAAAAGAGTCATGGAAAAAGCACGAAATAATAAGCTGTTCACCATAGACGAGACCAGCTACGATGGTTCTGTTCCGCTGGATCAGATGGGAAACATGTCGCCTGAAGAGGAACGCGCCTATCTGAAAGCAAGGACCAGGTATCTGGAGGAAATGATCATCGCGCAAAAAAAAATCCGGTCCGCATTGGAGGAGTTCTATATCTGATCGAGGAACAGAGCACAGGCGAAGACCGTTTTGCCATGGCGGATTCCTTTATCTCAAAACAGAAGGCAAAGGAAAACGGCTATAACGTGACACAGTGCCTGTCGATGTTCGGGGTATCAGACTCCGGCTACTATGCCTGGAAAGGCCGGCAGCTTGACCTGTCCGGAAAACGCGCGGCAAAGGAAGCGGAGCGCAACAGTCTGAAAGAAAAGATGAGGCAGATCGTTACAGCAAGGAGCGGAGTGATTCCGGGAAAGCGGACATTCCGTGATGAACTGTTCCGAAGGTTTGGTCTGACAGTGAATACAAAGAGGATCGCAGCCTTTATGAAGGAGATGAACCTTGTGGCAAACCGGCCGCATCGTGATGCCTATAAGCATCAGGTCTCCCATAATCATATCTGCGCTGCCCCGGCAAATGCTGTCTGCCAGGATTTCTTCATCGGGCCGAGGCGTGTGATCCTGACCGATATCACCTATCTTTATTACGGGAAAGACCGCAGCCCCTTCTATCTGTGTGTATTCCGGGATGCCTTTACCAGAGAAAATCTGGGCTGGAAGTGCAGCCTGCGTATGGATGTTTCCCTGATCCGGCAGGCATATGAGCAGATGATGCAAAAACATGGGGATGAACTGAAGAAGGAAGCAACTGTATATATCCATTCGGATCAGGGAAGCCAGTATCTTTCTACGGATTTTAAACAGCTGCTTGAGGATGACGGCTTTGTCCAGTCAGTATCCGCAAGAGGAAACTCGCAGGATAATGCTCCGATGGAAAGCTTTTTTGGACGGCTGAAGACAGATATCCTGGATCTGGTAGCACTGTGCAGGTGCTTTGAGGATGCAGGGGATCTTGTTGAAGGATATCTGCATGCATACAACGAAAGCCATTATCAGTATAATCTTGCAGGGCTGACACCTGCAGAATTCTACCAGTATGCTACAACAGGCATATATCCGCTTGAGAGTTACTTTGGAGTTCCGGCTTCGGTGCTGATGACACCGGAGGATCTCTCAAAGGTGAGACGCATCTATGCAGACGGGGAATCAAAGAAGAGACGGGAGTCTTCACGAAAGAAGAGGGAAGAAAAGAGACTGGTGGATCCGGAACGTATCATGGACAGGGATGAACAGCTGCTGAAACGAAGGATCAGTGAGTGGGAAAAACAGGACGAGCAGGCAAAGACACAGATCGGACACCTGAAAGATATCCTGAAACAGGTACATAAGGCAAGAGAATTCCTGAAGACACTGACAAAAGA
>JAKSRN010000224.1 GCA_024403585.1 Lachnospiraceae bacterium
TCGATCGTTTATGAACAGGTACTTCTTTGATGTTTTCATTTTTTCACAAAAATGTCTTGATATTATAGCATACTCTTTTAGGAATGACAAGATTGTACTAGAACTGTTAGGAGCAGTTTTTGTTTCGGTCTTAAAGTCTCTCCTCTGGATTTGCGCTAGCGCATCCTGATGAGAGACCTTCATCCCGATTATCATAAAAAAAAAGACTGCTGATTGCTCAGCAGTCGGAAAATTCAGATATGCCCCGGGATGTCGTTCCTGTCGTATGACTCCTAGCGTGGCTAGGTGGGTAACCGCAGATACACATCTGTCTTCCTCTGCGCAATGAAGGCCTGACATCAATGTAACAATGTAGGAATCCCTTTTTAAAGTAAATGTAGGTTCAATTTGACAGGGGATCGAACACCTCAGGTAACATATCCTATATACGTTTGATTTTCTTAATTATACTCGAAAAACGTTACATTTTCAAGTATAAGTAGTGAAATGTAATACACGCATCCGCTTCGTGCGAGCTCGACGTGTCATTATATTCCACATGAGTAATACACTCATCGCTCCGTACTACGTACTCTCGCGCTGCTAAACACATTCGAACTCCGCTCGTTTTCTTTGGAAAACGGCTACGTTCTCATGTGTTTGAGAATCTTATCAATATCCTGTCTCTTACGAGCGAGCTCGACGATCCAGTATATTCCACATGAGTAATACACGCATCGCTCCGTACTACGTACTCCCGCGCTGCTAAACACATTCGAACTCCGCTCGTTTTCTTTGGAAAACGGCTACGTTCTCATGTGTTTGGAAATCTTAAAAACCAGCGGCCTCATTCGAGTAAACTCGATGAGTCCTCGATTTTTAATCTTTCTGTATTACATGTATTTTCTCATAGCAGCCTCTACAACGTGTCCTACAAGAACAGATGTTGTAACAGCACCTACTCCGCCTGGTACAGGAGTGATTGCTTTAACGATTGGCTCTACTTTATCGAATGCAACGTCTCCGCAAAGTTTGCCTTCTGCGTTCATGTTGATACCTACATCGATTACTACCTGTCCCTCAGATACGTATGTATCATCAACAACACCTGCACGTCCTGCAGCTACGATCACGATATCAGCCTCTTTAACTACAGATGGCATATCAACTGTCTTTGTATGGCAGATAGTAACAGTTGCGTTTTTCTTGATGAGCATCATAGCAGCTGGTTTTCCAACTACAAGGCTTCTTCCAACTACAACAGCTTTTTTGCCTGTGCAGTCGATTCCGTAGTGATCAAGGATCTCCATACAAGCCTGTGGTGTACATGGAGGGAATCCCTGAGCTTTGCCAGCGAATACACCAACCATAGATCCGTCTGTGATACCATCAACGTCTTTTGCAGGATCCAGAGCTTTGATTACAGCACCCTCATCCAGATGTTTTGGAAGTGGACGGAAGATCAGGCATCCGTTAACCTCATCATCCTCGTTAACCTGTTTGATTGTTGCCATCAGCTCTTCCTGTGTTACATCTGCTGGAAGAAGGAATTTTTTAACTGCAACGCCAAGAGTCTCACAACGTTTTGTAGCACCTTTCTCATAAGAAAGATCGTCTGGTCTCTCACCTACACGAACGATTCCCAGTGTTGGGTTGATGCCTTTCTCTTTCAGCTGTGCAACCTGACCTTTAATTTTCTCGTTTAATGCTGCTGCTACTTCTTTTCCAAGTAATCTTTCTGCCATGTGTATATCCTCCGCTTTCTATATGAATTCAGAATCGTTAATATTTGTCTTTAGTTTTTCAGTTTTCCTGCTACAGAATCAAAGATTCCCTCAGCCATAGGAACATATGTTGCGAGCATCTCGTCAACTTCTTTGTTCAGCTCTGCTGCGTACTCACGGTCTTTCATGCTCTTTGTGTTGATGTAAACATTCAGGCTTGCACCTTTCAGAGCAGCTGCACAGAATGCTGCGGATACACCAGCATCACTAACTGCAAGAACAGAACCTTTCTCTGCGAAAACACCGATCATCTTGATCACTTCACAGATCTTTCTCATGATATCCATTGGAGCAGAAGCGCCCTCTTTCAGGCAAGCTTCCATAACTTTTGCTTTCTCAGCTTTCTCTTCATCTGTTCCGCTAGGAAGACCATATGCTTTGGAAAGTGGCTCAAATACTTCTGCGTCTTTCTCGATCAGTGCAAGAAGCTCGTTCTGAAGTTTAGTTGTTTTCTCCATCAGATCTTTGATCTCGTCCTCTACAGGAGCATATTTCTTTTTGCCAACTGTAAGGCTTCCTACCATGTTGCTCAGTGCTGCACCAAGTGCTCCAACAAGTGCGGAAGCGCCGCCGCCGCCTGGAACAGGAGCTTTTGAAGCTAATACTTCTACGAATTCAGTGCATTTCAGTTCAGATAAACCCATTTTGCATCTCCTTTTTCTCTTAAGATTTTTGTTACTACTCTTATAACACTCTATTTCAGAGCGGCGGTTTTCCGCCGCTGACTGAACGTAAAACTGTTTCCTTACTTCTTGCTGCTTAATGCTTTGATCACATTGATGGAAACATCACCTACAACGGCCATGTCCTCACCCATTACAAATGCAGCAGGGAAGTTATCGGAAAACAGGATCTGTGCATTTGGCGGAAACTCATCGTCCGCCTCCCACAGCATAAACTGAAGCTTCAGGTCATTGATAAACTCAAATTCAAAACCTGCATCTCCTGTTTTAACAGGGGTTGCCCCCAGCTGTTCCATTACACGTCTGAAAACATCCAGCTTATTGCCGAAGCCAAAGGCAAGTCTCATCAGACAACGTCCCTGGAACTGTTTGAAATATACCTGTCCCCAAGGTACTTCACGGTAGGTCAGGAATTTGCCTGTTGCTGGGATTGCACCGCCATCTACCATATATCTGAGGATCAGGATTCTCGCATTAAAAGCATCCTCGAGCGGGAAGAATCCCATCTCGTCATGATCCATATGATGCACCTCATATTCAGGCCAGGATACACTATAGGTAACACTCATCAAACGGATGGTAAATGTCTTCTTTTCTGCATCCCATGGGAGATTTGTCCGTTTCGCCATCTCCTCAGGATCCATGTTCTGATATTTTTCGAGATAATGCTCATACGGTAATCTCTCTTTACTGTCTTTGTCATATGGAATTTCCATGTTTCTAATGCTCCTTTATGTTCGTTTTTAGTTTTGCTTAGCGCATCTCAATGCTTGGGAAGAGATCGCTGTCTGTATGCGGAATAAAGCAGCATGCCACAAACTCATCCATATAGGTAGGAACTGTTGAAAGCTCCATATATGTCATATTTGCTGCTACTTCATAAAGCTTTCTCTCTGCAGGTGTAGAGAGAAGCATGCAGTATGCACCAGTCAGGGAAGAGTTTCCAATGTAATGGAATTTCTCCATAGGAATATCAGGGAACATTCCGATTGTAACCGCATTCTTCATGTTGATACCACTTCCGATTCCACCTGCAACATACACGTCATCGATCATGTCTACAGTAAAATCAAGAGAGTTCAGCATGGTACGGATTGCAGAGAAGATTGCTCCTTTTGCACGGATAAAGTTGTCGATATCAACCTCTGTGATCTCGATATCCTTTGTTCCTCCTGCATCTTTCTCAAATGCGATTACATAGCTTCCCATGCCATATTTATCATGACGGATACGCTCACCTTCACGCTGGAATTTACCTTTTGCGTTGATGATTCCTGTTACAAAGAGCTCACTGATCATATCAATGATACCGGATCCGCATAATCCGATTGG
>JAKSRN010000225.1 GCA_024403585.1 Lachnospiraceae bacterium
TATCTGTACTGCTTACCACCAACGTGGAATGGCGTATCACGGACAGCGTGAGAAAAGGTACGATTGCTGTGGATCTGATGCGCCCCGTCAATATCTTTAAAGTGTTTTTTGCAGAGAATCTCGGATCGGTCACTGTTTTGATCTTTCAGAATCTTATACCGATCTTTATCATTGGAAGTCTGATCGTTCGGATGCCGGTACCGGGAAATGCAAAGGACGGATTGCTTTTCCTGGTCAGTCTGGGGCTGGCATATTTCATTAACTGGTACCTGGCGGTAATCTTTGGCATGTGGGCATTCAAGGTCATAGAGATGAGTGCTTTGATTCAGGTAAAAAAACATCTGCTTCGGTTACTGTCCGGAAGTATGATCCCCATCTGGTTTTTCCCCGGATGGTTAAGAGGGGTGCTGGAATGTCTGCCCTTTGTTTCTATCTATCAGATGCCGATCAGTATCTATGTGGGGCAGTATACGAGGGAGTCACTGATCAAAGGTTTGTCATTGCAGGTGGTCTGGGTCCTGCTTCTATATACAGTGGCAAAGTATCTGGAAAAGCGTGTGACGAAATTCGTGATGATACAGGGGGGATGAGATGAACTATGTGAAATCTTTGAGGCATTATAGCAGGGTCAGTTATGTCTGTATTCGCATGGCATTTCTTACGATTGTGGAATATCCGTCCAGTATTATTGGCTGGCTCATATCGAACCCGATTCAGTTTATCGTGGGCTTTGCGACGATTCGGTTTGTTGTGCAGGAGTTCGGGCAGATCAATGGGTGGAATTACGGACAGTTAGCGGTGTTGTATGGTTTGTCTGTGATCTCCCATGCCCTGTCGATGATTTTCTTTGTGCAGGGATGGTTTATGGGACACTACGTGATTGAGGGAGAGTTTGACCGCTATCTGACCAGACCTATGAGCGTGCTGTATCAGTTTTTCTTCACACAGATCAATATCTTTGGAATCACTGATCTGATACCGGGTATTCTGGTGTTTGCCTATGGCTGCCATAAGATTCATTTTGTCTGGAGCATTTCGGCGGTGCTTTGTATCCTGGGAATGCTGATCGGGGCGACTTTGATTCGTGGGGGGATTTATATATTGCTGGGAACGACAGCATTTTTCACACGGAGTGCGAATGATTTTGGACAGTATACGCAGGAGATTGTTGATAAGACAACAATGTATCCGATTTCCATGTATCCGGAGAGCCTGCAGTTTATTCTGACGTACCTGATTCCGATTGGATGGGTGAGTTTTTATCCGGTATCGGCCTTGCTTGGAATCGGTGGAAATGCTACCGGACTGTACGGGACTGTGGGGGTAACGATTGCAGTTGGAATTGGTGTGATGGTTGCTGCCGGATTGTTTTTCAGGTATGGTCTGAAAAAATATGAGAGTGCGGGAAACTAGCGAAGAGGAGTATTAACAGGCAGAACTGTTGTTTACATTCCGCTTCGGGTTTCAGAGGAATGGCAAGATAAAGATGATTGAAGTAAAAAATCTGTGTAAAGAATACCATGTGGTAAAAAAAGAGAAAGGCATTAAGGGTGCTCTGAAGGGATTGGTTTCGAAGGAAAGTCAGAGTATTCCTGCAGTGAAGAATCTGAATTTTTCGATTGAGTCCGGGGAGATTGTCGGCTTTATTGGGCCGAATGGGGCTGGAAAGAGCACTACGATCAAGATGATGTCGGGGATACTGACGCCTTCAGGCGGAGAGGTTCTGATCGATGGGAAGGACATTACAAAGCATCGTAAGGAAGTAGTGGGGAATATCGGCGTTGTGTTTGGTCAGCGTTCGCAGCTCAACTGGGATCTTCGTTTGGGAGAGAGTTTTGAATTGCTTCGGCATATTTATCAGGTGGATAAAAAGCAGTATGAGCAGATGCTTGACACCATGGATGAGATTCTGGGAATAAAAGAACTGCTGGATAAGCCGGTGCGTCAGATGTCATTGGGACAGCGAGTGAAAGGGGATTTAACTGCAGCCATGCTGCATAGTCCGAAGGTGTTGTTTTTGGATGAACCAACGATTGGACTGGATGTGGGCTCAAAGTATGCACTTCGAAAGTTTGTAAAAGAGATCAACAGGAAGAATGGTACGACGATCATCCTTACGACACACGATCTGGGTGACATCCAGCAGTTGTGCGAGCGGATCATGATCATCAATCATGGCGAATTGGTGGAGGATGGAAACTTAAGTGAGATTGTGGATCGTATTGCTCCTTATAAGACGCTGATCGTACAGTATTTTGACGAAGCGATCCCGTCTTCTGAACATTGTGAGCTGATCTCTCATGAGGGAAATGTTGCCAGATATCGTTTCGGAAAAAACGAGACCACGGCAGCCAGACTGATTGAAGAACTGAGTGGAAAAGCGATGATACAGGATATTTCAGTGGAAGAGACCGGAATTGAGGAAATCCTGTCAGTGCTATAATCCGTAAGTTTGGATTTGAGAGAATATAGTGATTTATGATTCTTTCTGGTCTTTTTTCTTTTTGGGGAACCAGCCTCGGTCTACGCGCTTTTTCTGCTCAAATAACTCATGGATACTCCACAGGCAGGAGAAAATCTGACAGCATTCTAATTCTATCATATTGATGTAGTAAATAATATTATCAAAATGCGACATGCTATTAAAAATGCTGCTTATTCTCGGGATTTTCGAGTAACAGGCAGCATTTTTCTGACGTGAAGAGTCATTTTAATTTAGAAATTTCTGAGTCGGTCTCCATACATGGAGGTCATAAGATTTGCACAGTAGTCCCAGGAGAATTCAGGACTTACAAAAAGCTCATTGGTGGACATTGCCAGTTCATTGTTGTAATCCTTCAGCAGGTAGGTGGAGAAATACCAGGAATCGTGGGTTACGATCGGCACAACACCATAATCATCTACCACGACACCCTGGGCTGTTTTGCGGAGGGTTACATCTGCCATTGCACCTGCCAGAGCATATGCTGCTTCCTGTCCGGATATGAAATTTCCCAGAGAGTAGTAGCAGATCATCTGATGACCATCTTCGCGGGTGTATACTTCCAGCGGTTCCGGGCAGTGTGAATGGGTTCCCAGTACAAGGTCTACGCCTTCCTGCAGAAAAATCTGAGCCCATGAATACTGGTAGTCGTCATAATCAAGGAGAAACTCGGTTCCCCAATGCGGACAGACAATGACATAATCGGAGGTCTCTTTTGCGATCCGGATATCCTGTCTTACTTCTTCTTCATTAAGCATGTTTAAACAGAATGGAGCATCGTAATAGATCCCGCTTCCGGCATTGGATTCATAGGTATAATTGAGAATGGCGATGCGGAAGCCATCTTTTTCGTAATAGCAGATCTGGTCAGAGGCTTCCTGGGAATCGTAGGCACCAACGGTCTGAATCCAGGGATACACAGATCTCCAATAATTCAGTGAGCTGTAGAGTGGGTCGGTTCCCATATCCAGCATATGATTTGTTGCCATACAGATAACGTTGAAGCCGGCATTTGCAATGGCGTCCTGGGCCTCGTGAGGGCTGTTGAAGGTTGGATATCCGGAGACTCCGTATTCTACGCCACCGCAAGGGGTTTCTTCGTTTATGATTTTCAGATCATAGGCACCGAGATAAGGTGCCACATTCTGGAAGATAACATTGTAATCGTAACCATATTCCGTCTGGCAGGCTCCGTTGACGATTCCGTTTAACAGATAGTCTCCCACCATGGTGAGGTGTACGGTTACCTCTGGCTGGGCCTGCTCGGCAGCAATACGCTCTGCTTCCGCCTGCTC
>JAKSRN010000226.1 GCA_024403585.1 Lachnospiraceae bacterium
CGAGTGAAGGCATTTACAGACGAAGAGCTTGCTTATCTTGCAATCGGAAATTTTGATCCAAAAGCGAAAGGTCTCAGCATTATTGGAAATGCCGGCCAACGTGTGGCAGGAGCTGCCGGTGAGACAAGTTCCCAGCTGAAAAACAAGGGAATCGGGTCCCTTGTGATGTCAGACGGTCCGGCTGGAATCCGTGTGGCCAGACGTTATTATGTGGATGAGACCGGAAGGGCACACGATGCATCCGGAGGCGGCATGATCCCGGAAAGTGTTCTGGAGATGATGAATCCGCCGGTTCGGTTCCTGGCAAAGCTCTTTACCGGAGGAAGCCGGGCTCCAAAGAATGTAAAAATGCAGGAGCACATGGCTACGATGATTCCAATCGGAACGGCCATTGCGCAGAGTTTTAATACGGATCTGGCGAGAAGCTACGGGGACATTGTTGGAAGCGAGATGGAACTCTTCGGAATCCAGCTTTGGCTGGCTCCGGCATTAAATATTCACAGAAGCATTCTCTGTGGCCGGAATTTCGAATACTACTCAGAGGATCCGCTTGTATCCGGCCTTACAGCAGCCGCAATAACGGAAGGTGTTCAGGCCCACAAGGGATGCGGCGTCACCATCAAACACTTTGCGGCGAATAACGCCGAGACTAACCGCTACTGCAACAACAGTCAGGTCAGCGAGCGTGCCATGAGAGAAATTTACCTTCGTGGTTTTGAAATCTGTATCAGGCTCTCAAAACCTCGTGCTGTTATGACAAGCTATAATCTTCTGAACGGAACACATACTTCAGAACACAGAGGTCTGATCGAGGATGTGCTGAGAAGAGAGTTTGGATTTGACGGAATCGTTATGACTGACTGGGTGATCACCCTGATGGGAAGCAAAAATTCTGTTTATAGAAATGCCTTGTCCGACCAGGTTGCAATGGCTGGCGGTGATCTCTTTATGCCGGGCGGCAAGGGGGACTACCAGAGACTGTTGGAAGCATATAAAGAGGGCAAGGTGACCAGAGAGCAGCTGGAAATCAATGCGACACGTGTTGTACGAATGGTGGACGAACTTCTATAGAGCAGGTTTTCGTTGACAATGTGTCAGAATAAAGTTAGAATAGATAAAAATGACACAGTGTCAGAATGAGAACCGAATCAATACTTATGATGCAGTGTCAGAATTAATAATGGAGGAGACAATCATGAGTAAAAAACTGGTAGCATATTTCAGTGCAAGTGGCGTAACCGCAAAGAAGGCAAAAAGCCTTGCAGCAGAATTAGGAGCAGATCTTTATGAAATCAAGCCTGCAGTTCCATATACAAAAGCTGATTTAAACTGGATGGACAAAAAGAGCCGCAGCTCTGTTGAGATGAATGATCCTTCTTCCCGTCCGGAACTGGATGGTTCAAAAGTGGATATTGCTGCATATGATGAGATCCATCTGGGATTCCCAATCTGGTGGTACACAGCACCGACAATCGTACTGAGCTTCCTTGAGAGCTATGATTTCAATGGAAAAACAATCTATCCGTTTGCTACATCCGGCGGAAGTGGATTCGGAAAGACTGCAGATGTACTTGCAAAATCTGCACCTGGAGCAGTTGTAAAAGCAGGTAAGATGCTTTGATCAGATAGAGAAAAAATCGGATTGAACATAAAAACTGAATACGAATAGGCTGCGAAGCAGCTTATTCGTATTCCTAAGTATGGAAGAGGAGCGGAATGTATAGGTCCGCTTTATCTCTGTCGGAGAAGACTCCCACCTCTATAGGTGGTGAGTAATAACAAATCAGTCTCAGTGGGAGTCCAATCTCCGACTGAGATAAACGCTCCGCGAGGATGCGCAGCGATTTTGTAAGGTAGATGTCAGCGAAGCTGACCAAAATCGCGCGCCAAGTCTCCGCAGGAGCTCCGACTTGAATTAGAATGAGGATAGAAGAGTATGATGAAAATTATTAAGCCGGGAACCGGCGGAAACCGTTACGTTCCCTATGAAGAGCGCAAGGGCGAGAAATCAATCGTATATTTTACACGTGATCTGTCTCCGGAAGGTCTGAAGAAGATGTATGACCGTGTTTCTGAAGGAATCGATGGCAAGATTGCTATCAAGCTGCATACTGGTGAGGTTGAAGGTCCGAATATTATCCCTCGTCCATGGGTGAAGGAGTTATATACCGACAAGCTGCCTGAGGCAACTGTCATTGAGACGAATACCTATTATGCGGGAAGCAGATACACAACAGAGGATCACAGAAAAACTCTGGAGATTAATGGCTGGACCTTCTGCCCGGTAGATATTATGGATGAAGACGGCGTTGATGTACTGCCGATCGAGGGTGGAAAATGGTTTAAGGAGATGCATGTTGGCAAAAACCTCCTGAAGTATGATTCCATGCTGACACTGACCCATTTTAAAGGACATGCCAAAGGTGGATTTGGCGGTTCCAATAAGAATATCGGTATTGGCTGCGCAGATGGCCGCATCGGAAAGATGGAGATTCATACAACTCCAGGTTCTGACGATATGTGGGATATCTCTGATGAGGAATTCATGGAGAGAATGACAGAATCAACCAAAGCAACGATTGATCATTTTGCCGGTCATGTTTCCTATATCAACGTGATGCGTAATATGTCGGTTTCCTGTGACTGTGAAGGATGCGAGGCTGAGCCGGTTGTGACTCCGGATGTAGGCATGTTTGCCGGTTATGACATTCTTGCAGTGGATAACGCCTGCATTGATACGATCTATCACCTTCCGGGTGGTGGCGGAAAAGCCATGATCGAGCGTGTGGAAAGCAGACACGGTCTCAGACAGCTTTCTTATATGAAGGAGCTGGGCATGGGTAATGACCTTTACACCATCATTGATATCGATAATGGTGATGCAGAGATCACAATTGAAGAGATCACACGAGACATTGATCCAGAATGGAAACCAGACAGCTTCAACACCTTCCCAGGAAGAAATAAAATTCGCATTACCGTGAAATAATAAAGTGTCAGAGGCGTAAAGCCTGGAAACAGAAATCTGTCAGCGGTGAAAACCAGATAATAAAAAGTATCTGAGGCGAAAAAACCACAAAAGTGATATGATGGACGAAAAATGATGACAGGAGTAAGCATTTATGCCAAAGGGATCACCAGAGAGGACCAATGCGCGCAGAGAGGAGATTATCTCTGCCTGCGAGGAACTGTATAAAACGAAGGGGTTTAAAGATATCACGATCCGGGATATCGGAAACATCACGTCTTTTACCAGAACTTCTATTTATAATTATTTTCAGACGAAGGAAGAAATATTCCTTGCTATCTTAAAGAGAGAGTATGACCTTTGGACTGAGGAACTGTATCTGAGAATCAATTCTCAGGATGCTATGTCGGATGAAGAAATCGCAGACTGTCTGGCGGAAACACTGGACAAAAGGCAGCAGCTATTAAAGCTTCTTTCGATGAATCATTATGATATGGAAGATAACAGCCGGATGGAAGCACTGGTAGATTTTAAGGTTTCCTACGGCAGATCCATGCAGGCTGTAATGTCTCTTTTGGGAAAATTTCGTTCGGATCTGTCGGTGGCGGAAAGACAGAACTTTGTCTATGCCTTCTTCCCTTTCCTGTTCGGTATATATCCTTACACCGTAGTGACTGATAAGCAGAAGATTGCTATGCAGGAAGCTGGTGTAGAGTATAATTATCAGTCTGTGCATGAGTTGATTTATGCCTGCGTGTTACGTTTGCTGTAGGGATTACGGAAATCCAGGGATGGACC
>JAKSRN010000227.1 GCA_024403585.1 Lachnospiraceae bacterium
GGAAGTCCCTGACGGAAATTTTCCCGGAAAGCTTTCTTAAACGGTTTCACAATGGCCGGTGCTTCCCCTCGCTCCATCTTCATGGCAATGGTCATTCCTGCCGTGATAGAGGTTCCCAGTGTAACTACTGGAATAGAAAATAAAATCACCATCAATCCAAGTTTTACATAGTCGATCACGTTGCTTAATAAGATCATTCCTTTACTGTCCGGATCAAATACAGGCATAAAAAAACCTCCTTTCTCTACTGTAATCATTGTAGAAAAAAGAGGCTTTTTATAATATCAGGTTTGCGATATAAAGTGCATGGTATCCGATTAAGATATTTCTGCGTATTTCTATTTTAGGATCTGTTGTAGCAAAGCTTTACCGCTTCTTTCCACAGTCCAAGTTTTTTCTGTTGTTTGTCATCTGACATGTTTGGTTTATAAATCATTCTCTTATGTTTTTCGAACAATGTCTTCTGGTCATAAATACCTACGCTGATTCCTGCTGCATATGCAGCACCAATTGCTGAAAACTCTTCCAATTCCGGAACGAGCACCTTTCTGTCAAGAATGTCTGAAAGGAACTGCATTAGATACCCATTTCTGGTCGGACCTCCGTCTACACGGAGGTCACTGATCTTTCTGCCATAATCAGATTCCATAGCAAAAATAATATCCGAGATCTGATAAGCAATGCTTTCTACAGCGGCTTTTATCAGTTCCTTTTTCCCGGTCAGTCTGGTCATGCCACAGATGATCGCCTGAGCTTCGTTATTCCAGTAAGGAGCGCCGAGCCCGGTAAAAGCCGGAACCATAATAGTTGTATCCTCTGGATTTGCTTCTCTTGCCAGAGTTTCTGTTTCGCTGGCACTCTCAATCAGCTGTACATCATCTTTCAGCCAACTGATGGTAGCACCGGTATAATTGATATTTCCTTCCAGAACATATTCTGCTTTGCCGCCAATCTTCCATGCCAGCGAAGTTACCAGTCCGACCTGACTGGTAAGCTTCTCACCTCCGGTATTCATCATGATCGAAGAACCTGTCCCGAATGTACTTTTTACCATACCAGGCTCCAGGCATCCCTGACCGAAAAGGGCTGCATGGGAGTCTCCAAGCATTGCATGTACAGGAATCGGATTCTCCAGGAAGCCCTCCAGATCTGTCATTCCAAAGAGAGCATCAGAATCACATACCTCCGGCAGGCATTTCACCGGAATATTCAGAGCACCACAAATTTTTTCATCCCAGATAAAATTTCTGATATCAAACAGCTGGGTTCTGGATGCGTTGGAATAATCGGTCTTAAATACTGTGCCTCCGGTAAGGCGGTACAGCAGAAATGTATCCATGGTTCCAAAACAGATTTCTCCATTTTCTGCTTTCTCAGAAAGTCCTTCACAATTGCGAAGGAACCATGCTGCTTTTACTGCCGGAAAGAAAGGAGAAAGCGGCATTCCGGTGGACTCCTTTACATAGTCATTCCACCCTTTATCTAAAAGTTCTGCCGCAATGTCTTTTGCACGAGAACACTGCCATACAATCGAATGTGCACATGGGGTTCCGTCCTTATACCAGACACCAGTAGATTCCCTCTGGTTGCTGATACCAAGTGCTGCCACTTCTCTTTTTTCAATCCGGTTGTCATTGATCAGCGTTCTGATGACTGCTACCGTATTTCTGTAGATTTCATCGAGATCATGGGATACCCAGCCCTCTTCATTAATGATCTGTCTATGTGGTAGATCTTCCCGGGCAAGAAGAATTCCGTTCTCATCAAATAAAACGGCTTTCGTGCCCTGTGTGCTTTGATCCACACCAATGATATATTTTCCCATTTTGATTTACCCGATTGCTTTCTGTACAGCAGCTGCGATGCCTTCTGCATTCAGTCCATAGTAATCAAATACCTCCCTCGAAGTTCCTGTGATGACAGGAGCATCCGGCAGTGCCAGATTAACTACTTTCTTAGGATTGTTTGCACCAATCACCTGACTTACCATGGAGCCGAGTCCTCCAAATGGAGAATGTTCTTCAACAGTAATGACAGCCTTTACATTCTTAGCTTTTTCCAGAATGCTCTCTGTATCCAGAGGTTTGATGCAGTACATATCCAGTACGCACGCATGAATGCCTTTTTCTTCCAGAAGTTTTGCTGCTTCATAGGAAGGTCTTACCATTTCTCCGCAGGCAACAATCAGAACATCCTCACCCTCAGCCAGAATCGTTGCTTTATCCATTTCAAATGGACAGCCGTCGGTATAAATATCTTCAACCGGATTTCTTCCAACACGAATATAAGCAGGCATAGTATCTTTCAGAAGAGCCTCGGTCAGGCATGCGGTCTGAAAACGGTCACTTGGAAGATATACTCTCATGTTTGGAATGGCAGAGATTGCTGCAATATCCTGTGCGGAATGATGGCTCATTCCCAGTGCCCCGTAGCTGATACCACCACTGATGCCGATCAGTTTCACGTTGGTTCCGGAATATGCACAGTCTACTTTGATCTGCTCATAGCTTCTGGTGGAAAGGAAACATGCCGGAGAAGCAGCAAACGGTTTCTTTCCGCAGCTCGCCATACCGGCAGAGATGCTTACCAGATCCTGCTCTGCAATACCAATCTCCACGAACTGCTCCGGAAAAGCATTTGCAAATGGAGTCATGGAAGCACTTCCTCTGGAATCTGAGCAAAGAACAACGATGTCTTTATCTTCTTTTGCTTTTTCCATTAATACCTCGCAAATAGCCTGTCTGTTTGGAATCTTATTCATGCGAGTGCCTCCTTTCTGGCGGCAAAATCTGCCTTGATCTGAGCGTATTCCTCAGCAGTAGGTACTTTGTGGTGCCATGCCGCCTTATTTTCCATAACAGAGGATCCAAATCCTTTGATTGTGTTTGCAATTACAAGTGTTGGTTTACCTTTTGTTTCTTTTGCTTTATTAAATGCCGCGTCAAGCTGTGCAATATCATTTCCGTCAACCTGAATGACATGCCAGCCAAAAGAGCGGAAACGTTCTTCCAGATCATCCTGTGCCATAACATCTTCCGTAGATCCGGAGATCTGCAGACGGTTACGGTCTACAACCGCACAGAGATTATCCAGTTTATAATGACCGCCTGACATTGCCGCTTCCCAGACGGAACCCTCTGCCAGTTCACCATCTCCCATAACGGTATAGACACGATAATTTTTCTGATTCATTTTTCCGGCAAGGGCCATGCCTACACAAACCGGAAGTCCATGTCCAAGAGAACCTGAGTTCATCTCAATTCCGGGAAGCTTGTTGTTTGGATGTCCGATATATTTGGAACCAAATCTGGAAAAGTTTGCAATTACTTCATCAATATTAAGGAAACCTCTTGCTGCAAGTACCGCATAATATGCTTCTACAGAATGCCCTTTGCTCATGACAAATCGGTCACGGTCCGGATTCTCTGGATCTGCAGGGTCAATGTTCATCTGTTTAAAATACAGTGTGATCAGGGTATCGATAACGCTCATATCACCACCGATATGTCCACCCTTTCCTTCCACGATCATATCCACCACATTCTGGCGAAGATCATAAGACATTTTTTTTAATTCTAAAATATCCACGGCGTTCTCCTATTCTCTATCTTCATTTTCTGTGTACGGTCCCTCATTCCCCGCGAAGGTATGCTTTTACATTCTCTTCGATCGGATCATAAAGGTCTGGCTTGATTCCAAGGTATTTACATGCTTCATAAAGAACCGGAACAACATCTTTGTGAATACCTA
>JAKSRN010000228.1 GCA_024403585.1 Lachnospiraceae bacterium
TCCATCTCCGCGATCCTTTTTGCATGCTCGATACGGATATCACTGAAGATGGCACCCTGGTTGATTCCAAAGAGCATCTGCTGTTTGTTGATGGTGTCCTCCAGGCTGTTCAGCTCCTGCATCTTGATCTTGCAGCGCTCCAGCCATCTGGTGGTACGATCCACAGAATGCTGCACATAGCTTCTCTCCGCCACACTGGATGGGCACTCGTCGAATGCCATGGCAATGGTAGATGCCAGATTGGACTGGATCTGCATGGACTCTTCCGGCCCCATGAAGATCTTACGTCCGTCGATGTGGGATCGGAAGGTTACACCCTCTTCCTTGATCTTTCTCAAAGTAGCCAGTGAGAAAACCTGGAAGCCGCCTGAATCAGTCAGGATCGGTTTGTTCCAGCTCATAAATTTATGCAGTCCTCCCATCTTCTTGACATTCTCGTCTCCCGGACGCACATGCAGATGATAGGTATTGGACAGCTGAACCTGGGTACCGATCTGCTCCAGATCTTCCGTTGATACAGCACCCTTAATGGCTGCCACTGTACCTACGTTCATAAAAACCGGTGTCTGGATGGTTCCGTGTACGGTTTTGAATTCCGCACGCTTTGCCCGTCCTTCTCCGGCCAGTAATGTATATTCTCCCATATAAATAGTCCTTTCGTTGGTCATTATAATCTCTGTCAGTCTATCTTAATGGAAAATGCCTTCTCAGGCAATCTTTTCTTCCTGATTTTTTGTCATCTTCCCCTCGTTTTTTATATTTTTTTCAGAATTAACGGCGTTTTTGTGAATTGTCATCTTCACGGAACTGTCGTATAATTATATGTTGCTAAGAGTGTATTTTAACGTTTTTTACTGCGGCATAGCTTTGTTTGAACACGATAAGCATCCCCCTTCCCCAAGGTCGTAAAGGCGCAGGAAGAGTTCAGAGGGGGTTCAGCCGTATAACTCTCTATTTATATATTTTTTCTAAGGAGAAGATAACATGAGTGCAAACAATTATACTCTCGGAATCGACATTGGTTCCACCACTGTCAAGATCGCGATCCTGAACAAGGCGAAGGATCTCCTTTTTTCCGACTACGAGCGACATTTTGCAAACATCCAGGAGACTCTCGCGAAGCTTCTGGAGAAAGCTCACACTAAGCTTGGCGAGATGAATCTCTCACCTGTGATCACAGGTTCCGGCGGACTTACTCTGGCAAAACACCTGGGCATCTCTTTTGTACAGGAGGTTGTTGCTGTGTCCACTGCGCTCCAGTACTATGCACCGAAAACCGACGTGGCCATCGAGCTGGGTGGGGAGGATGCCAAGATCATCTATTTTGAAGGCGGTTCCATCGAACAGCGTATGAACGGTGTCTGTGCCGGTGGTACAGGTTCTTTCATCGATCAGATGGCCTCTCTTCTTCAGACAGATGCAACCGGTCTGAACGAGTATGCAAAGAATTATAAAGCTGTTTATCCGATCGCAGCCCGCTGCGGTGTATTTGCCAAAACAGATATCCAGCCTCTGATCAATGACGGTGCTACCAAAGAGGATCTTTCCGTATCCATCTTCCAGGCCGTTGTTAACCAGACCATCTCCGGTCTTGCCTGCGGAAAACCGATCCGCGGTCACGTGGCATTTCTTGGAGGTCCGCTGCATTTCCTGTCTGAGCTCCGTGAGTGCTTTATCCGTACTCTGAGCCTGGACGAGGAGCATAAGATCATCCCGGAGAATTCCCATCTGTTCGCAGCCATCGGTTCTGCCATGAATGCGACTGACGATACTTCCATCTCTCTGGAAGCTCTGAAGGCAAAACTGGAAGATCGTGTAAAGATGGCTACTGAGTCTGACCGAATGGAACCACTGTTCCGTTCTCAGGAAGAGTATGATGTCTTCCTGGAGCGCCAGAAGATCAACAATGTTAAGAAAGCAGATCTTTCCACTTACTCCGGAAACTGCTATCTGGGAATCGACGCAGGTTCCACCACCACCAAAGCTGCTCTGGTCAGCGAAGATGGAAGTCTGCTCTATTCCTTCTATTCCAACAACAACGGAAGCCCGCTGGCAACCTCCATCCGCGCGATGCAGGAGATCCATGACCAGCTTCCGGATACTGCGCACATCGCGTATTCCTGCTCTACCGGTTACGGTGAGGCCCTGATCAAGTCCGCACTGATGCTGGATGAGGGCGAGGTTGAGACCATCGCTCACTACACAGCTGCTGCTTTCTTTGATCCGGAGGTTGACTGTATCCTGGACATCGGTGGTCAGGATATGAAATGTATCAAGATCAAACAGCAGACCGTTGACAACGTTCTTCTGAACGAGGCATGTTCCTCCGGCTGCGGTTCCTTCATTGAGACATTTGCAAGATCTCTGAACTTCTCTGTTCAGGATTTCGCTAAAGAGGCTCTCTTTGCTGAGAAACCGATCGATCTTGGAACAAGATGTACCGTATTCATGAACTCTAAAGTAAAACAGGCTCAGAAGGAGGGCGCTACTGCTGCCGATATTTCTGCCGGTCTTGCTTATTCTGTAATTAAGAATGCTCTTTACAAGGTAATCAAGGTTTCTGATGCAACAGAGCTTGGTAACCACATCGTTGTACAGGGTGGTACTTTCTACAACGACGCTGTTCTTCGCAGCTTCGAGCGTATTGCCAACTGCAATGCCATCCGTCCTGATATTGCCGGCATTATGGGTGCTTTCGGTGCAGCTCTCATCGCAAGAGAGAGATGTGAAGGCAAAGTCACCAGCATGCTTTCCATCGGCGATATCAATGGCCTGGAATATACCACTCGCATGACCAACTGCAAGGGCTGTATCAACAACTGCCGTCTGACCATCAACCGTTTCTCCGGTGGCCGCCAGTATATCAGTGGAAACCGTTGTGAGCGTGGTCTCGGCAAAGAGAAGAATGCCAACAAGATCCCGAACCTCTTCGAGTACAAATACCAGAGACTCTTTGATTATCTGTCTCTGTCTGACGAGCAGGCTACCCGCGGTACCGTAGGTATCCCGCGTGTACTGAACATGTACGAGAACTACCCTCTGTGGCATACCTTCTTCACCAAACTGGGTTACAGAGTTGTACTCTCTCCTACCTCTTCCCGTAAGATCTATGAGCTGGGTATTGAGTCTATCCCAAGTGAGTCCGAGTGCTATCCTGCCAAGCTGGCCCATGGTCATATCACCTGGCTGCTTCGCAACGGAATCAAATACATCTTCTACCCATGTATCCCTTATGAGCGTGAGGAGTTTGAAGGTGCTGTTAACCACTACAACTGTCCGATCGTTACTTCTTATGCGGAGAACATCAAGAACAATGTAGAGGAACTGAATGATCCATCCATCAAGTTCCAGAATCCATTCCTGGCTCTGACCAGCGAGCGTATTCTGGCGGATGAGCTTGTAAAGGTATTCAGAGACATTCCTGAGCAGGAGGTTCGTTCTGCCTGCCATGCCGGCTGGATGGAGATGAACAATGTCCGTGAGGACATGCGCAGAAAAGGAGAGGAAACTCTGGAGTGGATGGAGGAGACCGGTCATCACGGAATCGTTCTTGCAGGTCGTCCTTACCACATCGATCCTGAGATCCATCACGGTATCCCGGATATGATCGCTGCCTACAACCTGGCAGTTCTTACCGAGGATTCTGTATCCCACCTGCATGACCTTGAAAGGCCTCTGCGTGTAAACGACCAGTGGATGTACCATACCCGTCTCTATGCTGCCGCAAACCTTGCCAAGGTAAGAGATGA
>JAKSRN010000229.1 GCA_024403585.1 Lachnospiraceae bacterium
ACATGATCAACTATTTATAAGGAGGCCCCTATGGGTAAGATTTTTAAATTTCACACAGATGTAGATACAGATCAGATCATCGCATCTCAGTATCTGTTATTCCCGACCATCGATGAGATGAAATCTCATACTTTTGAGTCCCTGGATGCCAATTTTGCATCCGCTGTTAAACCTGGTGATTTCGTTGTAGCCTGTGAGAACTTCGGCTGCGGATCTTCCAGAGAGCAGGCTCCTAGTGTTCTGAAAGCACTGGGCGTTAAAGCTGTAATCGCTAAATCCTTTGCACGTATCTTCTACCGCAACTCCATCAACATCGGAATGCCGGTTATCGTATGCAAGGATCTCTATGACAATGTTGAATCAGGTATGGACATGGAGCTGGATCTGTCCGAGGGTGTTGCGATCGTTAACGGCAAAACTTATACCTGTACAAAACTGCCTGAGTACATGCAGGGAATCCTGGACCAGGGTGGTCTGATTGCTTCTCTTAACAAGTAACAGGAATCAATAAACCTGTTCAAGAGGCAGGACATACTGCAGAACAACTGAATCAGACAGGATATACTGCAGAACAACCAAATCATAACCGATAAATCTACGAAAAGAGGATATACACAATGGGAATGACTATTGCTGAGAAAATCGTTGCCAGAGCTGCTAAAGTAGACAGCGTTAAGGCAGGCGATATCCATACTGTAGAGCTGGACCGTCTCTTAAGTAATGATGGTACCACTCACCTTACAATTGATATGTACAACAATCTGAAAAACCCACACATCGCTGATGTGGACAAGCTGGTTTGGATCGTTGACCACAATGTACCTTCTGATTGTCCTAAGACAGCTGCTTCTCACAAGAAGATGCGTGACTTCGCTAAAGCAAACGGCATCACTTTCTACGAGGGCAAGGGCGTTTGCCACCAGATCATGATGGAGAATCATGTAGTTCCTGGCGAGCTGATCTTTGGTGCTGACTCTCATACCTGTGCTTATGGTGCTCTTGGTGCTTTCGGAACAGGTGTTGGATGTACTGACTACCTGTACGGAATGGTTACAGGACACAGCTGGGTACTGGTTCCTGAAACACTGCGCTTCAACCTGACAGGAAAACTTCCTGAGGGTTCCACCGCTCGTGACCTGATCCTTACCATCATCGGAAGAATCGGTGCTAACGGCGCTAACTACAAGGCTATGGAGTTCGTTGGTGAGGGTATGAAGACTCTGAACATGAGTGACCGTATCTCTATCTGCAACCTCTGTGTAGAGGCTGGTGCTAAAACAGCTCTGATGGAAGTGGACGAGATTGCTCTGGATTACCTGAAAGAGCACGGACGTGAGCCTAAGGCTTGCTTCAAATCTGATGAGGATGCTGTATTCGCAGCTACTTATGATGTAGACCTGTCTGAGATCGTGCCAATCGTTGCAAAACCACACTTCGTTGACAACGTAGTACCTGCAAAAGAGAGCCTTGGTGTTCACATTGACGAGGCATTTCTCGGATCCTGCAACAATGGTCGTCTGGAAGACCTTCGTCTTGGTGCTTCTATCATCAAAGGTAAAAAGGTTGCTCCTCATGTACGTTTCCTGGTTGTTCCTGCTTCTCAGGCAATCTATCAGGCAGCGATCGAAGAGGGAATCATTGATACCTTTATGGAAGCCGGTGCCATCGTTATGAACCCGAACTGCTCTGTATGCTGGGGAAGCTGCCAGGGTGTAATCGGTGAGGGCGAGACTCTGATCAGTACAGGAACACGTAACTTCAAGGGACGTGCAGGACACAGAGATTCCTTCGTATATCTGGGATCTGCTGCAACTGTTACTGCTTCTGCTATCAAGGGAGAAATCTGTACAGCTGACCTGCTGTAGTATCTGATACAAGACCTGTGATTTATGGAAAGAAGCTGAAGATTTGTATGTGAGGCTGTTCAACACAATCTGAACATACATAAAGATTTCTTCCCCATTTATCTGCAGGATATTACTTATAATCCACACAGAAAGTGAGAACAACCATGGAAAAATTTACCGGAAAAGTCTGGGTACTGGGTGATGACATCGATACCGATATCATCATTCCTACTGAGTATCTGGCACTGAAAACTGTTGAAGATATGAAACCATATGCATTCTCTCCACTGCGTCCTGAGCTTGCAGGACAGATCCAGCCGGGAGATATCATCGTTGCAGGAAAGAACTTCGGCTGCGGCTCCTCTCGTGAGCAGGCTCCTGAGGTCATCAAAGCCCTTGGAATCCGTGCAGTCATTGCTAAATCCTATGCACGTATCTTCTTCCGCAACTCCATCAACAACGGCCTTCTTCTCATTGAGAACGAGGATCTGCGCGATGTTGTTACAGAGGGAGAGACCATTGATGTTACTGTTGGTGAGTCCGTTACCTGCAAAGGCAAATCCTACGAGATTTCTTCTCTTCCTGAGAACCTCCTGGATATCCTGAACGCAGGCGGTCTTGTTAAGGCTATGCGTAAGCTGAATGGTCTGGAAGACTAATAGAAAGGACAGGTAATAGATATGGGAGCAACATTAATCGAAAAAATCGTTCGTAAGAACACCGGTCTTGCCAATGCAAAAGCCGGCGATATCGTTACAGTCAATGTAGACCGTGTTATGATCCACGACATCTTCATTCCATTCGTTGCAGATAAATTTGCAGAGATGGGATTCACTAAAATCTGGGATCCGGACAAGGCAGTTCTGATCTACGATCATCTGGTACCTGCAAGCCAGGTGGATGATACAAGACATTTCCGTCGCGGTGATGAGTTCGTTGCTAAATACGGCATGAAAAATGTACACCGTTCCGACGGTATCTGCCACCAGCTGATGACTGAGGCAGGCTACGTAAAACCAGGCAACATCGTATTCGGTACAGACAGCCATACAACAACTTACGGCTGTGTGGGAGCATTTTCCACAGGTATCGGTTATACTGAGATGGCTAGTATCCTGGGAACAGGAAAACTTTGGATCCGCGTTCCTGAGACAATCCGTGTCAACATCAACGGTACTCTTCCTGCTAACGTAACTTCCAAGGACATCATCCTGACTCTGATCGGTGATCTGGGTGCTGACGGTGCTACTTACAAATCTCTGGAGTTCGCAGGTGATACAGTTCAGAACATGTCTGTAGCAAGCCGTATGACAATCTCTAACATGGCCATCGAGGCTGGTGCAAAGTGCGGTCTCTTCTCTCCTGACGAAAAAACTGCGGAGTACTGCGAGATTGAACTTACAGACAACGAGAAAGACCTCTACGGAGATGAGGATGCAAACTACTGCCGCGTGATCAACTATCGCGCAGAGGACTTCGTTCCTGTTATGGCTTGCCCTTCACAGGTAGATAAGATCCGTCCAACTTCCGTACTGGAAGGAACAGAGATTGATCAGGTATTCATCGGTTCCTGTACAAACGGACGTCTGGAGGACCTGCAGACAGCTGCTGCTGTACTGAAAGGCAAAAAAGTCGCACCATTCGTTAAACTGATCGTTACTCCTGCAAGCCGCAAGATCTACCGTGAGGCTCTTGCAGACGGTACACTGGCAATTCTTGCTGAGGCAGGCGCTATGATCACACATCCTGGATGCGGACTCTGCTGTGGACGTGCAGGCGGTATCCTGACAGATGGTGAGCGCGTTGTAGCTACCAATAACAGAAACTTCTTAGGACGTATGGGTACTTCTAAAGTAGAGATTTACCTGGCTTCTCCAAAGACAGCTGCTTATTGTGC